>NZ_WBYY01000167.1:0-7050 GCF_048985645.1 Exiguobacterium sp. A1_3_1
GTCGTCGCTTGCAGGAACAGGTCGTCCTTCCCTTTATAATGAGCATAGATCGATGGCTTTTTTATGCCAACCTCTGTCGCGATCTCTTGCAACGATGCCCCTTCATAGCCGTGCGCAGCAAAATGATGGATGCTCGTCTGTAACAATTGTTGGGCTTTCAGATGAATCACCTTCCTAACGGTCGTTAGGTAACACTGTAACAGCAAATTTCAAATGTAGTCAATCAGATTGTCTTACCGCACAAAAAAACTGACTCCGCGAAGGCGGAATCAGTTAAGGAAGAATCATTATTTATTCATGACACGACCGCGTGTTGCGACGCGTGAGCCGACGATTCCTGCGAATGACGTGAAGATAAGAGTCAGAAGCAGTCCGACGAACGCCCAGATTGAAACTTTTGACGCCGTTTGTGTCGCTTGTTCTGTTTGCTCGCGGACATCTTGGACCGTTTTCTTGAGGTCAGCGGATGTTTCATCAAGCGTTTGTTTAGCAGTCTCAATTTGTTGCGTCGTTTCTTTTGTTGCCGTGTTGAGACCATCAACGATGTTTTGCGTCGCTTCTTCCGCTTCAGCACCTGTCAAATCGGTGTTTTTCGCAACAGCATCAGCGATTTTATCTTCATCGACTGATTTCTCGATTTTTTCAGCTCGTGCTGTCAACGAATCACCAAGATCCTGGACGATCGTATCGAAGTTCTCTGGTTTCGTGATCGCTTCCTTACCAGCAGCCGTGACGTCTTCTTGAACAGCGTCAAGTTCGTTCTGCAAGTAACCTGGTTGCAATTCTTTGATGTCCGAATCTTTTAAGATTTCGTCGACGTTCCCTTCAAGTTCTTTCGTATCAACTTGTGACACGTTTTTCGTAATCGAATCGAATCCTTTCGTCGCAGCGTCTTGCGCCGTCGAAGCAACGGATCCGATGCCGTTACCAGCCGCACCACCGACCGTACCGAGTAGTGAACCAACGGATTGTAACGTATTGACCGTCGTGAACGTCAAGAGAGCGAACAGTAGGATGACGCTCGTCGACCATGTCAAGAAACCGTGGACGAGACCGGCACGTGCCGACGTCACACCGGAGACGAATCCGGCAACGAACAGCGAGATGAGCAATGAAAGGATTGCCCAGATGATTAAGCCCGTTCCAACACCATCGAATGGGTTATTTGACGTGACGTCTGTGACGCCGAGTCCGATCGCTGAACCGATTAAACTAAATAAGATCAATAAAGATAGAAATGATACCACACCTGCAAAAATCGAGCTCCATGAGATGTTACGACCTGCTCCGTCCGCTTCCGCTCGGAAATGCGACGAAAAGCCTTTGTTTGTCTTTTCCATAATAAGCACTACCTCTCCCCAAATTGGTCTTTCAAGTTCGAGATGTTCATGAATGTAAAAGCTTCATCTCAAGTTTCTTACGCGCATAGCTCTTATATAACCGGTAACTAAATAAGAGAAACCTAGTATTACAGGTACATGATTAATGGTCGTCTGAACTTCAACGAAGTGATATTGGTTGCGTTTGGAGAAAAAGCATCGTACACTCTTATCAAGTGTCACGTTATACTGTACAGTTTAAAATCAAAAGGAGGTGATCCCCCGCTTTTAGGGGGATACAAGTTGGACATCGTCTTAACACTGAATTTGTTGTTGCTCGTCGTATTGATTGGTTTGACCGCGTTTTTCGTCGGTTCGGAATTTGCTGTCGTCAAAGTCCGGATGTCACGTCTCGACCAGATGGTGCAAGAAGGAAAAAAGGGAGCAGTACTTGCGAAGAAGGTCGCAGGAGATCTCGATTATTACTTGTCGGCCTGTCAGCTCGGTATTACGATCACTGCACTTGGTCTTGGTGCACTCGGAAAACCGACCGTCGAGAAATTGTTGACACCGGTCTTTGATGAACTCGGTGTCGCCGTTGCGCTGTCAACGCTTCTCTCATACAGTATCGCTTTCATCTTCGTCACGTTTCTCCACGTCGTCATCGGAGAACTTGCACCGAAGACGCTCGCGATCCAGTATGCGGAACGGATGACGTTATTACTGGCGCCGTCACTCTATGTATTCGGAAAAGTCATGTATCCATTCATCTGGATCATGAACGGTTCGGCCCGTGTCCTCTTGCGGATGTTCGGTGTGAAACCAGCTGGTCACGAACAAGCCCATTCCGAAGAAGAGTTGAAGATCATCATGGCTCAAAGTTTTCAAAGTGGTGAGATCAATCAATCGGAACTCGCCTTGATGCAAAACGTCTTTGCGTTTGATGAGCGTGTCACGCGCGACATCATGGTGCCACGGATGAACATGATGGTCATTTCGGACGAGATGAGTTGGGAAAATCTATTACAGACGATGTCTGACAATCCGTATACGCGTTACCCGGTCAGTGAGGGAACGGATAAGGACCGGATCAGTGGTTATATCAACGTCAAGGAAGTGCTCGCCCATCACGCGGTACAAGACGAACGAGAACTTGCATCGTTCCTTAAACCGTTGCCGGTCGTCTCGGAATTGACACCGCTGCAAGAAACACTCTTGAAGATGAAGCAGACACGGTCACACATCGCTCTCGTCATCGACGAGTATGGTGGGACATCCGGTTTGATCACGATGGAGGATATTTTGGAGGAAATCGTCGGTGATATCCGTGATGAATTCGATGAAGCGGAGCAAGCCGAAATCGAACAGTTACCAGACGGCTCGTACCGCTTAGCGGGTAATGTCCTATTAGTTGAAATTGAAGAACGATTTGGTCTTCGGTTCACTGAAGCAGAGGCGGTCGACACGATCGGTGGGTATATCCAATCACGGACGGCTGCTTTTGAAGAGGGAACGATCGTCGCAGATGAGGCGTTTACGCTTGAAATCTTGCGTTCTGCCCAATATCAGATTCAGGATGTCAAGTTGACCTTGCCGTCAAGCTAACAGAAAGACCCGTTTTGCTTAGTAGTTCAATCTACTAAGCAGGCGGGTCTTGTTTATTGAGCGGAGGGGAGATTGGATTCGCTTGACGGTAACTGTTCCTTCAAATACAGAGAAAAAGCTTCTTCCGATAAAGGACGCGCATAGTAATACCCCTGACCGATGTGACAGCCGACGGATTTAAGATACAAGTGCTGCGCCTCGTTTTCGACACCTTCTGCGATCATCGTCAGACCAATCGTTTGTCCCATTGCGATGATATGTGGGAGTAAAGCAGCTCCACCAGTTGTTTCCGGACAATCGTCGACGAATGATTTATCAATCTTCAGCGCATGAACTGGCAGTTGATGCAGGATGGATAAAGAAGAGAAACCGGTTCCGAAGTCATCGATGGCACAGTGAATTCCCTGATCGCGCAACGAATGCAACATCTTGCTGCTATCTGTGACGTCTTGTAAGACGCTCTCGGTAATTTCGAGTTCCAGATAAGCTGGAGATAAGTTCGTCTCAGACAAGATCTCTTCAATCATGTTTAGGAAATGTTGATCCTTGAACTGGGGAACGGAGATGTTGACGGCGACGATTAGCGGATAGCCTTGCTCATGCCAGTCAAATGTTCTGCGGCATGCCGTCTTTAGAATCCAGCGACCAAGAGCGATGATATGACCGCTCTCTTCAGCGATCGAGATGAATTCGACGGGAGAAATCAAACCAAAGACTGGATGATGCCAGCGAACGAGTGCTTCCATACCGATCGGACGGTTCGTCATCAAATCGACTTTTGGCTGATAGACCAGTTGGAATTGATCGTTCTCGATTGCTGCCGGCATATCCATTTCTAGCTGGATCTTCCGAATGAACCATTGATGGAGTCGTTCATCATACCGGACGCAGTGCATCGGTCCTTGTTGTTTCGCTTGAAGAAGTGCCGTATCAAGACAAGGAAGAATGTCCTGGTGCACGGAAGTGTCTTCGATGAGACAACTACCAGCATGGATGTTGACTTGAATCGAATATCCGCGAATTCGGAACGGGCGCTCGAATTGGTGTAATAAAGCCTGTTCAAGAGCGGTCAACGAATCATTTGTCGCGTACGGGAGGATGAGCGCGAACTCATCCCCACCGATTCGGTAGATTTCCAGGTCATCGTGACGCAACAGCCGAAGTCGATTCGCCGTCTCAATCAAGACACGGTCACCCGTCGCATGCCCCATCGTATCATTGACGATCGTCAAACGATGTAAATCAAGCGAGACGGCCGCAAAAGAACGCGGTAAGTCGTTCGTAAGCCGTTCGATGAAGTGTTGCCGATTCGCGAGCTGTGTCAGCGAATCGTGGTAAGCGATAAATGAGACTTCGTTTAGCAAGCGATTGTTGTTTCGTAAGGTAAAGATTTGCCGACCGAGAACAAGAAAGAACAAGAGCAGCCAACCGCTCGATAGAATATTGAGGTACCAGTCATAAGTCGATAAGACGAACCCTGTCAGTAAACCGATGCTAACATAAGGCAAGATGAAATCGCGTTCCGTTACCGTTCGCTGAGAACGAAAGTGTCGTTCTTGTTGCGGATGCTGTCTTCCTTCTAAATGACCACTCCATCCGATGGACAGAAGCGCGATGACCCAGAAAACATCGACGAGATGTTCAAGAAACGGACTGTTGTTAAACGTAAAGACGGTAAGCATGACATCACCGCACACTTGAAACAAAAAACCAACGACGAGAAAACGGTGATGCGGTTTTCCTTGGTTATAACGAACATGGTAATACAAAATCGCACTGAAAAAGAGGAGTAACACATCAGCAATGAGAAATCCGAAGGTGGAGATCGTTCGCTCGAGCGAGGGATTCAGGATCTCAAAATAGGGTTGCAATAAATAATAGTCGCTCATGACGAAAGCCGTCGTCATGAACACGACTAAATTGAAGATGTAGTTCTTATTCGTGAAGTTCAATCCGATGCTACGCATCTTCGTGATTAGCGCTAAGACATAGCTGAAATAAGACGAACACCAAAGAATGGTCGAGGCAATCGGTGCATCGACCCGTCCGTCTGTCAATTGAAGGAACAGCCATAGACCATTCCCGAGGACGTGTAATAGAAGACCCGCGAACAAGAAACTTAGAAAACGGAGGTGTGGATTGCGCTGTTCAATGCGTGCGCGAATCATCCAATAGGCGGCAATCAGACCCGCCATCATATGAAAGACGTTGATTCCAATCAAGTGTGCCCACTCTTCAGCAGGTCCAAAACGAATCCAACCATAGAAAACCAGGAATACAGGAAAGACGATGAAAGAGAAGTAACGCCACATGAGTTGAACGGACCTCCTTAAGTTAAAAAGCGAGAAGTGTTATATAGATATCGGTCAAATTTTCCATTTTTTGAAGGGTGCTTACCTAGAATGCTTGAGGAAATGGGCGAGTGTCGCACATTAAAAGTACCAATCATGACGGGAAATTCCATATGAAAATTTTGGATTTTCGAATGATAGCCATTCAAATGTCAATTATAGGTGACGATAAAGAAAATGAAGTCCATCTATGAATGAGGGAGAGAAGCATATGAAATGGTTCGCGAAATCAGCATCACCGTCCTTCGATGCGCGCATCGAAGACGAACGCGCTCATGTCGTGTTGAACGTTCCGACATCCTTACATGAACAATTACGTTTAATCGGTCTAGAAGCAGTCGATTTACAAATTGTCCGGGTCATCAGCGAAGATGTATCCCGTTGGATGCCGAGCATGGTCGACGCGTTCTACGAGGAGCTGGTTCGTGTTCCATCTCTCCGGCATTTGATTGAACAGCATTCGACGCTTGAACGATTGAAAGGCACTCTCGCTCGGCACATCCTACAAATGTTCGATGGTCAGGTGACGATGGACTACATCGAAGCCCGGCGCCGAATCGCTGAGCGGCATGTTCAAATCGGTTTGCATAATAAATGGTATATTGCTGCCTTTCAAAAAGTCTGGAACGTCCTCAGTGAACAGATTGACGGCAGTGATTGGCCGGAAGTCGAACGTGTCCGGATCATGCGGGCAGCGGGGAAACTCTTTAACCTCGAACAACAAATCGTCATGACGATGTATGAGGATCAAATCGATGAGGAGCGTCAAGCGATCGCGACAGCAAAACGGCACGTCGGAGATGGCGTACAAAAATCAACCGAAGAGCTTGCCGCGATGAGTGAAGAGTCGTCAGCGAACTTCCAGGAGATTGAACGGCACGCCAAACACGTCTCGACGACGACAGACGCAATTTCGATCCAGTTGACGGAAGCGGTCAGTGAAGCAGAAGCAGGTGTCGTCCTCGTCGAAGAGGAGACACGTCGCTTTGAGCATGTCGTCGCAGATTTATCACGGACGACTGAACAAGTCGCTGAACTGTCTCGTCTGTCGCAGGAAATCGAGCGGATCGCCGGGATGGTGACGACGATTTCCGATCAGACGAACCTACTCAGCTTGAACGCCTCGATCGAAGCGGCGCGTGCCGGGGAGATGGGGCGCGGATTTACCGTCGTGGCGCAAGAAATTCGGAAACTCGCTGAAGAGAGTAAACAGTCGGCAGCCGAGACGTCGCGGATCGCCCAAGAAATCACGCAAAAGATGCTCGTCGTCTCAGAGCGGATGGGAACGACGGAGACAGCGGTTGTCCGAACGACGACGGAGATGCAACAAGTCGTCCGTGCCTTCTCACGGATTTCAGAACAGACGGATGCGGTCTCGCGGCAAATTCATGAACTATCGACCGATACGAAGGATGTCGCCGGAACGATCGAAGGGATGCGTAAGATTGCAGAAGCGATTGCTGAGACAGCGGATGACTTACAAGAAGTCGCAGCAACTCTATAAGTGATCCCTCCTTTCTACGTGAAAGGAGGATTTTTTGTCGCTTTATGGAAAAATGAAAGTGGAGGTGTGAATGGTTTATGGTTCAGAGTATACTACTGATTGTTTTATGCTTTTTCGCTTTGATTGGACATTATTTGATGACAGGGGAACTCGCTCCACGTGAGTTGTACGGATTACTCGGTTTAACGGGCGTCGCTTTCGTTATCGGTGGAGTCGAATGGTGGCAAATCCGTTGCGATTTACGTTATCGAGGAGTAGAAGAGGGAGTATC
>NZ_WBYY01000168.1:0-6920 GCF_048985645.1 Exiguobacterium sp. A1_3_1
TCTCGTGGGCTCGGAGATGTGTATAAGAGACAGGTATACTGTTGTTTCACCTGCTGTCCGCAACAAGAGTAACGTCCGCGCGACATCCGCGATCGGTGGACCTGTCGTCGCATCATGCCAATCGATGACGACGAACGTTTCATCTGCTGTCACGAGGATGTTCTGGAAATGGAAGTCCCCGTGGAGCAATCCTTGCTGTTGCGGAACGTAAAGTGTTTGGAGTAATCGTTCCGCCTTCAAGCGTAACTCTAGTGATAGATGACGTATTTTGTGCTCGGTGACATCGTACCATTCAGGAGCTACACGCGATTGTTGCTGATGAATCCGTTGATGTAATGTCGCGAAGGCGTTAAGAAAATCTGTTATTCGCTCCGGTTCGAACAACTCTAACAATTCGCTGCCGTCGACTCGCTGCATCTCAATGAAAGGCGAATCTTCTAATTCAACGGCATATACGTTTGGTGTCGGGATGGCCGTCCGCTCAAGTTCTTCGAGCATGCGAAATTCCTGAGTGATCCGTTGTTTTTCAATCGATGCTTGAAAGTACTTACGGACTCGTTCGTCAGAGATCGTCATCACGGTAGCGGTCGCACCGGTTTTTTCCTTATTCATCTGTATAACCCCCAGTCTCTTATGTCGTTTGTCGAATCATCAAAGAAGGTTCCAGTAAAGAACTAGCGCTTTCACTCTGATTCAGCGCGTCACTCAATAATTGTTCTGCTGCCAGTCTGCCAAGCATTACAACCGGTTGTCGGATCGTTGTTATTTCAAGCGCTCTGGCAATTGGTACATCATCAAATCCCGTAATGGCGATATCCTCTGGCACCCGAATGCCATCCTTGCGAAATTGATCGATAAGACCCGCAGCGACTTCGTCATTGCCGACGATGATGGCGTCTGGCAAGTCTATCGTTAGAAGTTGACCTGCTAGTGCTTGTCCGTCTTCGAAAGAATAGCACCGATCCGCGTACCATTGAATTCCATGGCAGAGCGTAGACGTCTTGAGATATTGGTCGAACGCCTCCCGTCTGACTCTTCCGACTCCGCTATCTGGATTTCCAAGACAGAGACCGACTGTTTTTGCTCCTCGTTCTTCTACATGTTGCAGCAACATTGTGATCGCTTTTCCATGATTAAAAAAGAGCGACGGCACGATATCCTGATGGTCTTCGCAGGCAACGACTGGTCCAACCGTCCGCATCGTTTCAAGTAACTGCGGCTGACTGATGGCGCCAATGATCAATCCGTCAATCCGCTTATCGCGAAGGTATTGCATACTCGCTTCTTCTTTTGCTGGATCGTGTTCCGTCTGGATGACAAGGAGTGTGTGGTTTCGTTCCATGCACACCTGACCAATCCCCTCGAGTAATTGATGAAAAAACGGATGACCCACACGCGGCACGAGGACACCAATCGTATTCGTCTTACCGCGTGAGAGGTTGATCGCATTTCCGTTCGGACTATACTCCAGTCGCTCCATCACGTCTAAGATGATCCGCCGCTTTTCTTTTGAGACATGCTTATGACCGTTTAAGACACGGGATACCGTCGACTTCGAGACACCCGCTTGTTTAGCGATATCCGAGATGTTCGCCATACTGTTCCTCCTTCGTTTGTTCCCATCGTTCTAAGCCGTTTAATGCCTTCGCTACACCGTCCTCGTCATGATCACTGGTGAGGTATGTCGCTCTGCTTTTGACAGATGCTTCAGCGTTTCCCATGGCAATCGATGTTCCCGCCACTTCAAACATCGGTAGATCGTTTTGATTATCACCGATCGCAATGATGTCCTCGGCTGTCATCCCGTACGCTCTCGCGATGTCTTGAAGGGCAGTCCCTTTTGTCACGCCGTTTGCCATGACTTCTAAGTTATAGGCACCTGAACGTGTCACGGAACAGATCTTCAGCTGAAGGAGTTGTTGCTCGAGGTGTTCGAGCTGCCATCTGTCAGGTGAGACGAACATGAATTTGATGACGTCCAGTTGATCGATTGCGATTTCGTCAACTTCCTCAACACCGTATTGCGTTAATTGAGCCTGAATCGCTTCTTGAAACGCACGATCTCCGCCTTGAAGAGCAGCAATCGAAAACTGCGGTAACAGGATGTTGTCTTGTAGATAAATATGTATGAATACGTTTGTAGATCGTACGATCTCCCAAATCGTTCGACTGCTAGAACGGTTCAAAAAATACCGTCTACCTTGTCCTACCTCGATCTCTGCCCCGTTCGCACCAATGACCGGACAATCCAGTCCGTGTTGCGCTAGAATCCGTCGTGCATCAAAGGCAGCTCGCCCGGTGACGATGATGACGATATCTCCTTTATCCTGCCGTTTCTTGATGGCTACCTGATTTCCCGACGAAATTCTGTGTTCCTTATTCAATAACGTTCCATCTAAATCAATCGCAAAGCATCGCATCGCGTTTCCTCCTTTTCGTGTCCTCTTGATGCTACAGGCTGAAACGCGTCCCAGTGCAACAAAAAATCTTGAATGAACAGTTCATTCAAGATTTTTTGTTTTTTATCCCTTTCTTCAAATGGAGACGTGATGCGCTGTCCGTTGTTTCTGAACATATTCCATCAAGATCGGTCGTTCCGGTGGATTGAGGTTTTCTGGTAGCTGATCGATAGCGAAAAAGCGTAATTCTGCGACTTCTGACGGATCCAGAACCACTTCACCGGTATAAGCAGTACACAGAAATGCCGAGATCACATTATAGACTTCATCCCCGTGCGGATACTTATAGTAAAATGCATCACCCGAATAGACGTTTAATAATTCGAGCTGCTCCGCTTCAAGACTGGTCTCTTCCTTTAATTCTCGTTTTGCTGTCTCTACGAGCGTCTCCCCGATCTCAAGCGCTCCACCAGCGAGTCCCCAGCATCCGTTATCTTGCCGAAGTTGTAATAAGACTTCTTGTTTATCGTTGACGACGATGACACACGCTCCTGCCATGACGAGCGGTCGTGTGCCAACGAGTTTGCGTAATTCTGTGATGTATCCCATATCATTCAGTCCTTTTCCATTTAAATCACTCTCGTTCGGACGCGCATTCGTTTGAGTCCCGTCAATAGGAGACACAACAAGATGATGCCCGAAACGAACAGTACGTATGTATGAATCGTAAAGAGGGCACGGAAATCGATTACGGCAAGATTCTGCTGTATCTCAATCCAACTACTTAGTATGATTCCACTGATTGCAAATAAGATGATTACACCGACCTGTCGACGTGTCAACGTAACATACGTCAAAACACGCATGCCTTCACGGATCACGAACGGTAGGAGAACGAGGAGTGCTGCGACCGGTAAGATGACCGGGTCACCGCCTTGCTGAGTCGGCATCGAGCGGGTCAAATAGCCAAACAGAAAAAAGAAACCACATACGAACAACAATAATCCGAACGCGATACTCGCATTCACCGCTTTATTCATCTTACTTCCCTCACTTTTTACTTTTATGAATTATAAAGACACAGTTCTTTGATGCCATACACCCGCTGCGTCCAGCCGGACCCGATGTCTGCCGTCGAGTTCCATCTCGATCGGACTGACCTTCGCCGTCTTCGGTGAGAACAACCATGTCCGTCCTTCTGGGACGAGCAAAATATGCGTTCCATCCGCGACCGGTCCGAGGAAGTTGAGTGACGCGCCGTTGAGCGGACGTTCCCGTCGCTCGAGAACGCCGATTTCTGCTAACTGCTCACCGACTTCAAGCACGTCTTTCACCGTCAGACTCATCTCACCAATCCCGAGGATGTCGGATACATCAAACGTCAGTTCCGCTTTAGATGGATTGATTCGATGCCGCGCAATCAGCTCCAAGACATTTTCATCTGGATCATAAAAATAGCAGGAATGCGAGTCCGTGAAGTCAAAATAAATCTCGTCCTGTCCATCTTCGATCAAGAGTGGTGTCCGTTCTACGAGCCACGCTTTTCCTTGTTGGAAGACGTTTTCCGGAATGTTGAACGCCATATGGTATTGCGTATCAACATCGTCCGTCTGTCGATATGTCAGTTGATCGGTACCGATTTGCATCGTAAACGAGTCGTCCGTTTCCGAGACGAGCGGGAATCCGATCTGGTTTATGTAAAAAGCCTTCATTGTCTGTAGATGGCGTGTCACAAGAGTGGTTTTTAAAATGTTCAAGCTGATGACCTTCCTTCATTTGCAGTAAAATTTATCAAAAAGCGATATGCTTTATTTTACCACTAATGGTAAAATCATGACGAATGGAAAGTCTGATTTTTCAGATATATTTATACCTGAGAGGATGTTTTGATGAAATTATTAATCGCTCAACCAAAACGCGAGACCGGACTCGAGCAATTTGAACGTGAAATCGCCGCTTATCCTGAAGTCGATCTGATTGTCTATCCGGAAGGCTATTGTACGGTCACGGAACTCGAACGCGTGCAACATCTTGCTAAACAGTTCGAAACAGCCATCGTCCTCGGTTACAAAGATGAAGCGAATCTCGATCGCGCTGTCATCATCGATGCGACCGGGACGATTCTGCTTGATCGCGCCAAAACACCAGAAGCTGGACCGCTTTATACACCTTCAACAGCAAACGACGGGTCGTTCCGCTATGGATACGTCCTCTGTCGCGAAATCTTCTTAGGAAAAGACGGACTACGCGAGGAATCCGGACTTGATCTCATCTTCAACCCGATCGGCGTCGGTATGTTCAGTGAAGAACAGTATGTCGAGTGGTCCGGTGAAGCGCGTATCATCAGTCAGGCGCAACAAGCGCTCATGATCGGAACGAGTCATGCCGATGGTTCGTACCGCAACTGTGGTTTTTCGATTCCGATTGCCTTCATCTATGACGAGACCGGTGAACCGTTGCTGTTGTCTCATAACGATACGCGGACACGTCTGTTTGATACGGTCACGCGCCACGTCGAAGTCGTCGGTACACCATCCTTATCGTAAACGAACACACGCTTCTTCCGGTCAGAAGAAGCGTGCCATTCCTTCAGGAGGTGCTCATATGTCTCAAACAGGTCGTGCGTCATTCTTTTGGAAACGATACTTCTATGTCTTCTTTCCTTTGTTCCTCTTCGGCGTCAGTCACGAATCGTACCTGGTCGATAATCCGTTAGCTAACCTTGAGGACATCGGTGAGTTCGTCTTCTTTTGTCTTTATCTGTTTAATTTTGCCGTCCTTGCCGCTCTATTAACGAATCTGTGGTGGTGCTTCCTTCCGACAAAACCCGCTCATTCCGAAACTGATTTTTGATAGGAAACGAGTGTCGCCCGTTCATTGAGCGGTTGACTGACACCCGTCAATCGGTAACCCATCTTCTCATAGAAATAACAGTTACGTGTCTCTTCACGAATCGTCCGCAGTTCCCATGTCGTTGCAGCCGGATACGCTGCTTCAACGAGCTGTAATGCGCGTTGGGCGATTCCTTCACCTTGACGGGCTGGATCTAAGAACATCGGACTGATCGCGTAGCGACTCGGTGCTTTCGCAACGACACAAATCCCGCCGACGACGACATCGTCGACGATGATTTGATGAAACGTACTGCTCGGATGCGTGATCCGGTGAATGACACGATCGATCGATTCGTTCGCCGGATTCGTTGCAAAATCCTGATACCGCTCGAGCGTCTCTGAAAACGCCTCGAGTTGAAGCGTGTGAAGCTTCGGAGCGTCTGTAAGAGACGCTACCTTTAATTGAATGTCCACTGAACCTCTTCCTCTCTTACCGGAACCATTCCCAAAATTGCGTGCCTTGCGCGACGATCAAGTAGTCGAGCCATCGCTCGAAGCCAAACGGCATTGCGTCTTCTTCCCATTCCTCGAAATTAAGAAATTCCCCACTCCAGATCCGATTTCCTGCCGGGCGATTCATCTCGTAGACGATCCACTCCCCGTCTGGTCCTGCGCCGATCGCTAAGAAGTTTTCGGGACATTCCCAAATCTCGCTATACGTCAGGCAATCCTCGATCGAAAAGAGTTCGAATCCATCGTTGTAGGATAACGTTTCGTGCTGAAACAGCTTCGCCCCGTTATGTTGACGCAAAGAACGCCTGATAGTCGTCTGCCGTCCACGCAGGTAACAGCGCGAGCTGTTCGTCCGTCGCCCCTCGGTTAAAGATGAAACGTTCTCGGGCAACATATCCTTCTTCTTTTTGGACCTCTAACAAACCGTCGACGAGTCGACCTTTTAATGTTTCTAATGCAATCATGATCTTCTCCTTAACAATATTCTTTCGTTGGTGTAAACGAGACACCGACATCGTGTCCCCCTAGCTGAACATCCCCTGCTCCTTGTAGCGGTTCAGTTCGCACGGAGGATAAGGAAAGATGTTTGAATAATAAAGGCTCAAACGTCTCGACGATCGGCTGGAACGTCGCATCGACCGACAAGACGAGATCGATTCGGGCGTCCCGCGATAACGCTTGTGCCTTTCGTTCCGACTGGATATAGCGGACGAGCTCCCGCATCCAGCGTTCCTGCTCCAGTGCTTCCGTGATCCGCGTATCAAGCGTCACGGTGAGTCCACCATTCGTCGCAGCAGCAAAACCCGTCTGGACGATTGGTTCGACGATGACGTCCGCTTGACGCACCTCGACTTCATCGCCTGATGTGGTCCGGTAGATTAATCTTCCTGTTTCAAGCAAGTCGGAAGTCTGCTGTGCAGACAATTGTTGTAGCCATTGATGGATCGCGTTCGCTTGCTGTGCGAATTTCGCTCCGGCTGCGCGGAAGTTCAGTTTAAGACGGAACCGTGTCGTCGCTTGCGTCGTCGGGACGATTTGGACGTCTTTTACATTCAGTTCCTCTTGAATGATTGCCGTATAGTCCGCCCACGAAAAGGTTTCGCTCGATTGGACGCTTAGGCTAGCAAGCGGTTGTTTGACTTTTAAGGCGTGCGTCTGTCTCTTATACACATCT
>NZ_WBYY01000169.1:0-6937 GCF_048985645.1 Exiguobacterium sp. A1_3_1
AATTGTGTCGTTTCTTCAGCAATCGTATAGATGTTCACGGATGCTTTTTTATACGATTGTGTGCCCGACTCCATGCGCTGGACATCTAAGAAATCATTGACGAGATTCGCAAGACGTTCCGTTTCGGAATGGATCGTCCGCAAATATCGATCTTGGCGCGACTCTTCGATGTCTCGGTTGAGCATGAGTTCTGTAAATCCGTAAATCGAAGAGAGTGGCGTCCGAAGTTCATGAGAGACAGTTGAAACGAGTTCTGATTTCAAACGATCCATTTCAGTCTCTTTCGTCACATCACGCATGACGAGCATCGTTCCTTTATGTACGTGATGGATGTGGATCACCTCGACATAAAATTGAATGAATACCGTTTCGTTTCGAATCGAGAACTGTAAACTATCAGTCGGTAATTCTCCACGCAGAACTGCATCAACATAACGGCTAAAGACTTCTGGTTCGTCGACGACGGATCGAATGACTTCTAAGCACGTTTGCAATGTCTCCTGTTCAGTCTGGACATCGTAACGCAACTCCGGGAATAAATCGTATAATGGTCGATTGACGAAGACCTCTTCTTTACCCGGTTCAAGATAGATGACGGCCTCTCGAATCGAATCGAGAATCCGCTCCGTCTTCGTTTTCTCTTTCGTCATCTCGTCAAACAGCCGCATCCGTAAAAGCGATAGCGATAATTGGCGGGAGAAGGACATGACATCACGCATCTGTTCGTTCGTAAACTGATCGCGGTAACGGACAAGGTAGATGTACGCAATGATGTCATCTGCAGTGGGGTCGAGAATCGGTACAGCTGTTTCGTACATATAGTACGGATATGGCAATGGATGATTGCTTGCGACTTGTTTAGAAGAATGAACAGGTGACTTTAGTGACTCAGCTCGTTTTAAGAGAGATGCATCGTTTTGAAGCAGCTGTTCTGCCAATTCATCCGTCATTCCATACGTAACGACAGAATAACTATCTTCTTCATCAACAAATACTAATGCACCAATCTCAGAATCCGTGATCGTGACGAGCTTCTCGATGATTTCCGGATAAGCAGTCAACGACTCACGCGCCGCGAGCGTTTCTGTCAAATCATTCCGATACTGCAGATGTTGCTCATTCCGCGTCGTCAGCTCTAATGCTTCTTCGAGTTCTTCTTGCTGTGCTTGTAATTCTTCCTGCTGTGCTTGCAATTCTTCCTGTTGCGCTTGTAATTCTTCATTTTTCGCTAATAAATGCTGCTTGTTCTCGGAAATCGAACTTGCCATCTGATTGAAGGATAACGCCAGAATTCCGATTTCATCTTTACGATTCGGTACTTTGACGCTCGAAACATCTTCACCGTTCGCAAGCCGTTGACTGTTCTTGACGAGAGATAATAATTCCATCGTGATGCGGCGGATAAACGGATAAATAAAGAAAATCAAGACGGCAAGTAAGACGACGATATTCGCTAACCAAATCAGCTGTGTCGTCCGGATTTCCCGTTCCAGTTGGTCACTCGTCCGTTGTGCCCAATCCTCTAAAAATTCACGATAACCGCCGAGTGCTAGCTCGCTCTTATTGATTTCCGAGAGTACATCAATGTTTCCTTGAGCATCTAATTGAATCTTACCTTCAGCTAATAATCGCTGACCAAGTGGCAGTTCAGCAAGTGTTGTTCCTTTTAAGAAGGATTCCGTGACATCTCCAGATTCTTTCGCTTCGACATACGATTGAATAAGCGGCAAAATCGCATCGAAATAATAACCATACAATTCTCTCGAGGACTGGGCGAATGCCTTTCCTTGATCATAAATCGCATTTTTTTCGAACCATTCTGTTTGCTGATCAATCTTATCTTGTTGAGCCATGACTTGATTGTATAGATCACCATTCCCCATCAAGGCATAACCGCGCATGTTGAACTGGACATCCTGCCACTCTTCCCATAAAGCACCCGCACGTGCACTCCGGTCACGGATATCTTCTAATTTCGCCCGAGTCGCCTGCAGTTTCGTATCGGTGTAGTTGTAGACGATCAATGATGAAATCATCAATGTAGCTAATACGACATAAAAGGAGGCCATGAGTTGACGTCCGATTTTTCGATTAATCCACTTGGTGATCACTCAGTATTCCTCCCACGACATCAATCAGTTCTAACGGACTAAAGGGCTTCGAGAAAAAGTAATTCGCTCCGATTTCTTCTGCTCGTTCGCGGTCTGATTGTTGACTTTTAGCCGTCAACATCATGATTTTTAAGTGTTGCTTATCTGGATGTTGTCGGACTTTTTCGATGACTTCAATCCCTGTCATTCCAGGCATCATGTAATCGAGTAAAACGAGATCATACTCAGCGTTCATGATTTTTTGATACGCTTCGTCACCGTCCGTCGCTTCGTCAATCGTATATCCTTCATCTTCTAGTGTATCGAGTACTAACATGCGTAAGACATCTTCGTCTTCTGCTAATAAAATACGCGCCATCTATTAAAACCTCCCAAAATTATCCATCATCAAAGTGACATATCTTCTTTATTTTACACAGTTCCTTCACAATAAGAAACGGAAATCACTTCAGAAACTGATTTTACCTCCTTCTTCTTCATCCCTCTTTCGACCCATACTAAAACCTCCCTCATCTCTACCTAAAGTAGGAGGATGAGGAAGGTCTCAGTAATTTAAATTAAATCAATCGTTTCTTCTAAAGCAAACGCATAGATGACCTTGCGTGAAATTCGAATATGAAGAATCGCTTCTAACGCTTCTTGATACAGATTCAACTGAGTTGCGTATCGATCCCGTAACACATCAGCAGGTGTCTGTCCGACTTCTGTCGTGACGATTTGATCCGATTTATAATCGAGCAAGATATATGACTCCCCATCCTGAATCAAACAGTCGACGATTCCTTGCATGACTGCGTCATCCACTGGACCTATCCAGTCTTTCCGGAAACGCGATGCCCCGATCTTATATGTGAACGGCAATTCCCGATAGACGTGGTTCGTCCGTAATCGTTCGCTAAACAATTGTCCGATTTCAGAGTCGAGGAACCCTTGTAACTGTGCTGTTGCTTCCCGCATCGTCGTCGCTTCAATCGGCGTAATGCGTTCCGTTGCTTCCCACTGATTGATTTGTTGCGAAATTGATTCGTCCGGTTCATACAATTGCATCGCTAAGTGTAAGACCGTCCCTCGTTCCGCTCCACTTAAAACAGGTCCGAGGAATTGTGGCGTACGGTAATACGTCGTCTGGCGATATGTCGTTTCGAATGCTGCACGTTCTAGCTGTTCCGCCCGCTTCAGTTCCGTGACGGTCTGTTTTGCTGCCGTCTCTGTCGCAAGCGCATGCGGATACTGATACGAAAATGCCGCTTCGACGATTTCTTTGACTTGCGAATTAACCGGCACATCGATTTTTTCAAGCTTCTGAACATGTTCGAGTTGCTCCACGAGTGTTGAGATTTCTTGATACGGTGCTAACTCCTCTAACGACATCACGCGAATCGACCAATCCGTCTCATCAGGACGTAGTAAACTGCTGCGTAAGACTGCCGGAACGACCCATTCCGCATAACTCTTCGCTTGGCGCCGGTCATTTTCAGGAAGTAAGACTTCATCTGGTGGCGTCATCTGCCAGGTCGCCATTTGATTTTCTAAATCCTTGACTGTCCCGACGAGAATCAACTTTTCCTTCGCTCGAGTCATCGCAACATACAAGACGCGCATCTCTTCTGCCTTCATCTCTCGATCCATTTCCCGGCGGATGACTTCTTTTAAGAGTGTCCCAGATCGCAAACGACGAATCGGATCAATCGCATCCAGGGCAATACCATACGTCTTATGCAACTGAATCGCCTGCATTTGATCCTGTTTGTTGAATTGCTTCGTCAATTGGCTGACGATCGTCACGGGGAACTCGAGTCCTTTTGATTGGTGGATCGTCATGATGCGAACGACGTCCTCGTCTTCTCCAAGCGAACGGGCTTCTGCGAAGTCTTCTCCTCGTTCAATTAATCGATTGATCAGACGAAGGAAACGATAGAGTCCACGATAACCGGACGTCTCATATTGCTTCGCTCGCTCATATAAGGCGTTCAAGTTGGCTTGACGACTTTTTCCTCCGGCGAGACAGCCGACGTACTCAAAATAGCCGGTCTGATCAAAGAGCGATCGAATGAAGGCAGGTAGGGCACTCCCACGCGCTTCAGTTCGCCATGATTGAATCTGACGGATGATTTCATCCATTCGAATTCCGAGTGATGATTCCTCTGCCGCCATTGCTAGCGCTGCCTCATAAAAGCTTCCTTCTTTTTGTTTTGCTCGAATCCGTCCTAAATCTCGATCCGCCACCCCAAAAATCGGCGATCGTAACAGACTCGCGAATGGGATGTCTTGAAGCGGATTATCGATCGTCTTGAGCAATGCCATCATGATTTGAATTTCCGTCGCTTGGAAGTATCCGCCCGTCGTATCCGCATAGACCGGAATCTCATACTGTTCGAGCACTTCGACAAGCGCTTGGACACGCTTACCACGCGACCGTGCTAAGACGACGATATCGCGGTATTCACACGTTCGGAATCGGTTCGCTTTCGCATCGTAAATCAGATGTGGATGCTTCGAATCAACGAGTTCTAAAATTCGCGTCGCAATCGCTCGTGCTTCAACCTCTTCCTTTTCACTATCAAGTGGATCTATCAAGAGTAATTCAGGCGCCACTTGCTCCGATTCGAGATAACTCAGATTCCCGAGTCGAAGGTGCGCGGCTTCATCGTAATCAATCTCCCCGACCGTCTCATCCATCACTTGGCGGAAGATTTGATTCGTTCCATCCAGCACCTCAAGACGACTCCGGAAGTTTTTTGTTAAATCGATCCGTGTTCCAACGTCGGTCTGTTGGAATCGTTTGAATTTCTCAAGGAACAATCCTGGCTCTGCATGACGAAATTTATAGATGGATTGTTTGACATCACCGACCATGAATAGATTTCCTGTCGCCTCATCCGTTTTCGAGACCAATTGGATGATGCGTTCCTGAACCTCGTTCGTATCTTGATATTCGTCGACCAGTACTTCAACGAAGCGTTCCTTCAGAAGTTTTGCCACGTCTGACGGTTGTCCTTCGTCCGTCAAAATCTCTAATGCAAAATGTTCAAGATCCGAAAAATCGACGATACCACGTTGTTGTTTCGCTTCGAGATAATCGCTTGCAAATTGACGTACGAGTGTCACGATCGTCTCCACGTGTCGAAGCTGCGACCGCAAGTCCTCCAAGTAATCAACACCAGTCTTTTGGACGAACAGCTCTTTCATTTTCTTGAACTCCGCTACGAGTCGCGTCCGCTCTGCTTGAAACGGTTTGATTCCTTCATCCCCGCGTGGACTCTTCCAGCGACCGAACTCTACTGCTTGAAAAGCAAGCGCAACCATCGACCAGTGGCGTGCCGACGTCTCAAGCGAGGTAAAAGGAGCAATGTCCTGAAGCATCATCTGTCCCATTTCCGTATAACCAGACTGCTCCAGCTCAAAAGCAAGTTCTCGGTAACGTCCTAATACATTCGAGAGACTTTCCCACTCTAATTCGACTAGTCGTTGCATGAGTGGAGAATCATCCGGGTCAATCGGCTGATCGTACTGACTGATTAAATGTGCATAAAAAGCTTCCGGATCCGGTAAGGAACGGGAAAACCGATAGAGATTCGAAATCAGTGTCAGCATCGCTTGATCATCGCGATCTGACGTATAACTATCAATCAAATCATAGAATCCCGGGTCCTCAGAAGCATAAAAGGACTCAAAGACCGCTTCTAAGACATCGTCTTGCAATAACAGTAATTCAGATTCATCGGCAATTCGAAACGCAGGATCTAAACCAATCCGGTAATAATTCTCGCGCAGAATCGACAAACAGAACGAATGAATCGTTGTAATTTGTGCCCGGTTCATCAATTGACGCTGTTTTTTCAAATACAAATCATCAGGTGCCTCTTTGATGCGCCGGTCCATGACCTCGATGACTCGCGTCTTCATCTCACGTGCTGCCGCATTCGTAAAGGTAGCGACGAGAATCCGATCAGCCGACAGCTCATCTTCGGGATCAATCAATCGTTGCGTCAGCCGTTCAACGAGGACCGCTGTCTTCCCTGATCCCGCTGCCGCTGAGACGAGGATATGTCCACCTCTAGCTGAAATGGCTTGTTGTTGTTCTTCCGTCCAACGCACGCTCATTCTTCTTCCTCCTTCAACCGTTCCAGTACCTCTTTTTCAGACATCGGTTTTAATGGGCGATACTGATTCCCAAGCGATTCATCGAACTGACAGACTGAACGATACTCACAAAAACTACACGGTGTCCGCTCTTGATAATCAAACGGATTGATGGCGATATCCCCATCATAGATATCTTGACTGCTGTCTTTTAATGCCTCCCATGCATGATCCATCAGCGCTGATAAATCTTCCTCTTGTACGACACCTTTCGTCTGCGTCTTATGCAGTCCGTTTTTTGTGAATGTCACTTTGACGAGCGGTGATTTTTTTCGTTCATCGTACGCAATATGATCCATCGCTCGTAGTACCTCGTCATTCTCGAGAATGACGCCTTGCATTTGATAGGACTCGAGTAACAGTTGGTTGCGCTCTTCTTCGTCAGCCGATAAATCGCCTCGTAGCATCGGGTTTTTGACGTGGAAATATAACGCACCAGCTGGTTTCGCCTGCTGTTGATAGAGCAACTCCGACTGTTCCACGACCGTCTTCAAATACAACAACATCTGAATCGCAAGCCCATAATAGATTTCCGCAAAATCCAGTCCTCGAGCACTCGATTTGTAATCAATGATTCGAACGTATAGCTGATCACCGATCGTCGCCTGATCAATCCGGTCGATGCGACCCGTGAATTCAATTTCTGTTCCATCCGGTAACGTAAAGCGTAATGGCTGTCTCTT
>NZ_WBYY01000170.1:0-6876 GCF_048985645.1 Exiguobacterium sp. A1_3_1
TAGTCTCGTGGGCTCGGAGATGTGTATAAGAGACAGAGACAAGCATCTCATCTTGAAAACGAGGCGTGTACTGAGACGGTTCATAAGTAGGAACGTCGTCCGTGACCGGAAGATCGAACGCTAGGTAAGAGGAGAATCCGCCCTCAAGGACGACGACACGCTCATGTCCGATCCATTTAAACAACCACCAGGCACGAGCGGCATACGGAAAACCATCGTCGTACAAGACGACGAAGTCTTCTGGTGTTACACCATGCTGTTCCAGTGTGTGTTGCCACGCTTCTTTTGAAGGAAGCGGATGCCGACCACCGACCTCATCGATGGGACCGGAAAGGTCAGTCGTTAAATCCAGGTGCTGTGCACCTTCGACGTGTTGTTCCAAGAAAGCATTCCGTCCATATTCAGGTTGTTGCAAGTCATATCGGCAGTCAAACCAGCGAATCTGATCCGTTCGGACGAGCTGTTGAAGATCTGCCATTTGAATCGTAGGAAACATGCCTCATCACCTTACCCTTTCTAGTGTTAATCATATGAAAGGTATCGCTTCATCGCAAGTCTTACCCTCATTCAAAAAGGAGTCGATTTACCATGTCATGGAAAGAAACCTATCAAAAATGGGATCAGTTCGCTGATTTAGATAGCGCATTAAAAGAAGAGTTAGTCACGTTAGCAACGGATGAAAAAGCAGCTGAAGAAGCATTTTATAAAGAACTCGAATTTGGAACAGGTGGTATGCGTGGGGAAATCGGTGTCGGAACGAACCGGATGAACGTATATACGGTCCGAAAAGCATCACAAGGGTTCGCAGCATTCATTAAGGCGTCGGGGGAAGAAGCGGCAGCAAAAGGAATCGTCATCGCACACGATTCACGCCATTTCTCACCAGAATTTGCGTTAGAGGCGGCACGGACGCTCGCAAGTAACGGCATCAAAGCGTATCTGTTCGACGGTCTACGTCCGACACCGGAACTTTCGTTTGCGGTTCGGTCTTTACAAGCGGCGGGCGGGATCGTCATCACGGCGAGTCACAACCCACCAGAGTACAATGGCTATAAAGTATATGGGGATGACGGTGGACAACTTCCGCCAAAAGAAGCAGATGAACTCGTTTCGTACGTCAGCCAAATCGAAGATGAGCTATCGATTGAACTGGAGCAAGAAGAAGTCCTTCGCGCGAACGGTTTGATCGTCCGTGTCGGAGAAGAGCTCGACGAGGCGTATCAAGAAAAATTACAAACGATTCGTGTCTTACCTTCGATTCAATCGGAATTAGCGAATCCACTTAAAATCGTCTTCACACCACTTCACGGAACAGGTCTTGTGCCGGTAACAGAAGGCTTGAAACGGTATGGATTCGAACACGTGATAGTTGTTAAGGAGCAAGCAGAACCAGACGGTGCGTTCCCGACCGTGACGTCACCGAACCCGGAAGAACATGCTGCCTTTAAACTGGCGATCGAATATGGTGACCGGACAGATGCCGACATCTTGATTGCGACGGATCCCGATGCTGACCGTGTCGGAGTCGCAACACGTGATGCAGACGGAGAATGGACAGTCCTGACAGGGAATCAGACGGGAGCGTTATTGCTCGACTACATCCTTTCACAAAAAGCGGCGCAAGGAACACTGCCAGCGAACGGATTCGTCGCGAAGACGATCGTTACGTCGGAACTCGGCGCGTTGATTGCACGTCATTATGATCTCCATGTCGAGAATACATTGACAGGCTTTAAGTTCATCGGGGAAAAAATCAAACAATATAACGCATCGGGTCAATATGAGTATCTCTTCGGATACGAGGAGAGCTATGGTTACCTTATCGGTGACTTCTGCCGAGACAAGGATGCCGTCCAAGCGTGCTTGTTAGCCGCTGAGATGGCTGCGTACCATAAAAAAGAAGGACGGACGCTCTATGAGGCATTACAGGCGATTTACGAGCAGTTCGGGTACTTTGAAGAGTCACTCCGCTCTCTGACACTCAAAGGGAAGGATGGCGTGGCACAGATCGGGCGTATCATGGATACGTTCCGTGAGAATCCGCCAAAACAAGTGGCTGGAGAACAGGTCGTCTTATTCGAGGACTATGATGCGAGCATCGCCCACGATTTGAAGACACATCAACCTTCACCGATCAACCTGCCAAAATCCAACGTACTGAAGTTTACGCTTAGCGATGGATCATGGTTCTGCCTTCGTCCATCGGGTACGGAACCAAAAATCAAATTCTACTTCAGCGTCACGTCACCAGATGCTGCTGAGACGACACGGAAACGTCAGCAAATCGAAGATGAAGTCATGCAAGAAGTCGAACAAATTCAATAAGTCCCATGCAGGATCACGTCATCGACGGGGTCCTGTTTTTTGTCTGAGAGCATCAAAAAGTGAAATCCGTGCAACCGGTACCATTTTGGGGTACAGTAAACAAGATAGAGTTTATATGATAGGGGAGTGGAAGATAGATGGAACGGATTCAACTAACAGAAGATTTATCATTCTCACGCATCATTCACGGCTTATGGCGATTGAATGAATGGGAGATGACGAAAGAAGAGCGGCTTGAATTGATCGAAGCATGCCTTGCTTTAGGAATTACGACGTTTGATCACGCAGATATCTATGGCGATTACACGAATGAACGCTTATTCGGAGAAGCGCTTGCTTTAAAACCGGAGTTACGTGACCGAATGGAGATCGTTACGAAGACGGGCATCAAGATGAAAGGGAATCATTTCTCGGATCAGTCGTTGTCATTCTACGATACGACGAAAGAGCATATCATCAAACAAGTCAACCGTTCTCTTCAAGAACTCGGTGTCGAGTACGTGGATACGTTGTTGATTCACCGTCCAGATCCGTTGATGGACCCGAACGAGATTGCTGAAGCGTTCGTAGAGTTGAAGGACGCAGGAAAGGTACGGACATTCGGTCTCTCGAACCATACACCTGCGCAACAAAGTCTCATTCAGTCGCGCTTACCATTCATGCTCGTGACAAACCAACTCGAGTTGTCGGTTTCGGAACTGAAACATTTCGAAGACGGATCCGTTGATCTCTGTCATGAAAATGAGATGCCGTTGATGGCATGGAGTCCGCTTGCGGGCGGTCGTCTCTTCAAGGACGAGCAATATGCACCGTTACGCGAAAAATTAGCTGAGATCGCAGAGACGATCGGGGCAGAAGAAATCGACGAAGTCGCATATGCATGGTTGCTCAAACATCCAGCACGTATCATGCCAATCGTTGGTTCTGGTAAGATTGAACGCATCGAATCTGCGGTTCGTTCGACGAAGTTGTCGTTGACACGCGAACAGTGGTTTGAGATTTTGAAGGCGTCACGTGGTCGTGACGTCGATTAATTAATTTTGAGATAGAAGCGGATCAATGCGTAAATTGTCCGTTAGCGAAATAAAGTGAGAGGATCGTTTCCGATATATCATCCGGAAGCGATCCTTTCTTTCGCTTACGTATAGAACATATGTCAAAAAGTAAACAAAAAAAGCCCCATCTCAAGGGGGAGGAGAGATGGGGGATCTATGAGGTTAAGCTTCTAAGCGAAGCATCTCCTGACGGTATTTATCTAAACGATCTTTACTTGCTGACATGGCAGCTTGGTCATTGGCTTGAATCGCATCGAAGAGCGTACTGAGCTCATAATCGATTTCGAGACGTAGCACTGGAATTCGCTGCTCTGCATCTTGTCTACGGAAAGCTTCAATTACTTGTTTCATCTCGGCCACGCTCCTTTGTAAGTTGTCAGATAATTCTGATTTTTATTAGTATACTTGATTATTCCCGGATTGCCTAGTGCTAAACCTAAAAAAATCTAAAAAAAACACACTTGAAATCCTGACGGTTCCAAGTGTGGAAAATTCATTCTGGAATGCTGAATCGTGCCTCTAAGCGATGTTGAACACTTTGAATGAGCGTTGACATGATCCAGTAAATCGCAGCTGAGAATAGCAGCAACGGCATGACGAGATACGTCGTTGCTGAAATCTGGTCAGAGACATACGTCAATTCTTCGACAGCAACAATCGTACCGAGTGATGTCGATTTGATGATATCGATGACAGAGTTCGAAAGCGGTGGAATCGCCCGAGATAGTGCTTGCGGCAAGATGACATCCTTGAATGTCTTACGGCGCGGAATACCGAGCGAATCAGCGGCTTCCCATTGTCCACGATCGACAGAGGAGATAGCAGCGCGGAACGATTCTGAGATATACGCAGAAAAGTGAAGCGATAAGCCGAAAGCGAGAGCTTGGAATCCAGTCAATTGAAGGACAACGAGACCATTGTATAAGATCAGGATTTGTAACAGCAATGGTGTTCCTCGGAAGAAGGAGACGTATAAACGTGCAAAACCGCTAAAGACGGCAAGACGGCTATCACGCATGACGGCAAGAATCAACCCGAGAATAAGCGCAAAGACGATGGCGAGACCACTTGCTAGAAGGGTCGTACCAATCGCCTTTGCGTAGACGTCCGAGTTATCCCGGACGATCGTTAGTAATTCACTCACTTACTGATATCCTCGTTGAAATACTTCTCACCGATTTTTGCAAGAGTGCCGTCTTCTTGCATCTCAGAGAGTGCTTTATTGAAGTCTTCTGTATACTTGCTGTTTTTTGCCATCATGAAGCCTGATTCGTTCTTGTCGAACGTCTCACCGACCGCTTTGACTTTATAGCCTGCTTTCTTCAGCTCCGTCAAAACGAAGAGACGATCGTTCATAGCAGCATCAACACGACCTGCTTCAAGATCTTTTAAGACTTGGTTCGCACCTTTGTAGTATTTCACTTTCGCGCCAGCTTCTTCAGCCGTCTTCGCGTAAAGTGAACCTTGTGTCGAACCGACTGTCTTTCCTTTTAAGTCGTCGAGTGTTTTGATGTCGTTCGTTTTATTGTTGACGATGATCGTTGAACCAGAGACCGTATACGCATCAGAGAAAGCGTATTTTTCTTGGCGCTCAGGCGTGATTCCCATTTGGTTCGCGATGACATCGATTCGTTTTGAATCGAGTGCTGGGATGAGTCCTTTGAAGTCCATCGCTTTGTAATCGACTTTATAGCCGGCACGTTTTGCGACTTCGTTCATGACGTCTACGTCATAACCTGTCAATTTTCCTTTTTCTTTATACGTGAAAGGTGGGTACGTTGCTTCTGTACCGACTGTAATGACTTTTGACTCTTTATCAGAACCTGCGTTGTCGTTCGAAGCGCCGCATGCTGCAAGCACCCCCGCTGTCGATAATGCTGCTACAGCTAATTTCAAACCGTGTTTCATAGCGCTCTCTCCTTTATAAATGAATGATTTCAATTCCTAGTTTTCGAATAGGATTAATTTTAAGCTACAAGCAGTATCATACAAAGTTACAGGAACGTCTGTCAATAAAAAAGACTGCCCTTAAAAGGACAGTCTGAAACATCGTAACTGATCGATGATGCGATTAACGGATCGTTGCTTCCGTCGCAGAGTCGAAGAAGTGTGCTTTTGTCATATCGAAGAAGAGATCAAGCTGCGATCCCATCTCGACGTGTGAGCGTGAATCAACACGTGCCGTGAACGCTTGTTGTCCGACTTTTGAGTAGAGGTAAGACTCTGCACCCATCAATTCGGATACTTCGATATGTGCTGGGAAGCGGTGTGCTGTTTTCGTGTCTTGGTAGATCAATTCCGCATGGATGTCCTCTGGACGAATTCCGAGGACGAGATCCTTGTTCGTGTAACCACGGTCGCGGAGAACTTTCATTTTTCCTTCTGGTACTTCGAACTTCTCTTCTGTTCCTGAAACGTGGAAGAGACCGTCTTCCGCTAATTTACCTGTCAAGAAGTTCATCGATGGTGAACCGATGAATCCGGCAACGAACATGTTATCTGGGTGATCATAGACTTCTTTCGGCGTACCGACTTGTTGAATGATACCCGCTTTCATGATGACGATTCGTGTCGCAAGCGTCATCGCTTCCGTCTGATCGTGCGTAACGTAAATCGTCGTCGTCTCAAGACGTTTGTGTAGCTGAATGATTTCCTTACGCATTTGTACACGCAATTTAGCATCTAAGTTCGAGAGCGGCTCATCCATCAAGAAGACTTTAGCATCACGAACGATGGCGCGACCAATCGCTACCCGTTGACGCTGACCACCAGAGAGTGCTTTTGGCTTCCGCTCGAGGTATTCTTCAAGACCGAGGATACGAGCTGCGTTATCAACGCGTTGCTTGATTTCATCTTTTGGGAACTTCCGAAGCTTTAATCCAAATGCCATGTTATCGAAGACGTTCATGTGTGGATACAGCGCGTAGTTTTGGAAGACCATCGCGATATCGCGATCTTTTGGCGCTACATCGTTCATGCGTTTGCCGTCGATGATGAAATCCCCACCTGAGATTTCTTCGAGCCCAGCAATCATCCGGAGCGTCGTTGATTTACCGCAACCTGATGGTCCGACGAAGACGATGAATTCTTTATCTTTAATGTGAAGGTTGAAGTCATCAACCGCTTTTGCATCACCTGAGTAGATTTTATCGATATGTTCAAGACGAATTTCAGCCATGTGTAGTTCCCCCTAATGTAAATGATGAAATAATAACGCTTACAAGATTTAGTATAAAAGAAGTCAGGGAGTCTGCCTATGGACAACCTGACTAAATGCAAACGTTTTCAATTAGGCATCATGCTACAAGAAGTAAGGTATAGAGGAAAGTAGCGCCTTCAAATGAGCGAACATCGATTCCAGTCTGCTCCGTCAACCGGTCGAGTCGATACTGGAGGCTATTTCGATGTAAGAATAGATGTTTTGCTGTCAGGGAGACGTTCAAATTAGCTCGACAAAAAGCAAGGATCGTCTCACGAGACTCTGGCTCGAGTAAAC
>NZ_WBYY01000171.1:0-6876 GCF_048985645.1 Exiguobacterium sp. A1_3_1
TGGGCTCGGAGATGTGTATAAGAGACAGGTCAATGATAGTACGACGTTTACGACCTTCACGCTCGACCGGTTTGCCTTAAATGAAGCGAAGTTCACGATTGAAGCGGGTGTCGAGCGGGAGATTCCCTTTACATTACGCGTACCGCTGAATACGCCACTCTCCGTCAGTCAATCGAAATCGTGGATCGAGACGGGACTCGACATCGCTCAAGCCGTCGATCCATCGGACCGTGACGCTGTCATCGTTGAAGCAAACCGCTACCAAGCAACAGTCTTAGATGCAATGGAGTCACTTGGCTTCCGATTGAAAAAAGCCGACACGGAAAAATTACCTGGACGATTCCGGAAAGATTTACCGATTGCTCAGGAGCTTGAGTATTCAGCTCGCAATACACACTACGCTCATAAACTGGATGAGATCGAAATCATCATGCTCCAAGACAGCTCAGGGATTGATTTAATCGTCCAAGTCGACCGTCGTGCGCACAGTCTCGGTTCATTATTCAGTGAAATGGCTGGTGCGGATGAGTCGATGATCAAACTGCGTCTGTCCAATAGTGAACTGCAGGATCAATCGTTCGTCGAACGTCAGCTGACAAGCATCGTCGAACGCTATAGCTGATCAATCGATCGACTTTACTTGAAAGTGATTCCTCTTCAGGGGGAGTCACTTTTTTTTCATTCAAGTCAGTCTGTCTAAAAACACATTTGAAATTTATTTCAACTTGAAATCGTTTACGAATAAAATATTGTTTTAAAACAAACACCTTGCTATACTGTCCGTATTGAAAAGAATTCCAGTCACGGTTTGACTAAAGGAGGACGTACATCATGAAAAAAATCGGACAGTTCACGTTAACAGCCGGACTCGCAGCAGTACTCGTCTCAAGTAGTTTACCTGTCATGGCAGATGCAGGATCTTCAGACGATCGGATCAGTCACAAAATCGACACGATGACACTCGAACAAAAAATCGGGCAGATGATCATGCCGGACTTCCGACAGTGGAATGGCAGCAATCATACGTCGCTTGCCCCAGAAGTCGCGAACATCATCGATCGCTATGATTTAGGCGGCGTCATCTTGTTTGCTGAGAACGTCAGCGAAACCGAACAGACGACGAAACTCGTTCATGATCTGCAAGAAGTCGTCAAACAAGATGCTAGCAACGATATTCCGCTCTTCGTCACGATCGACCAAGAAGGTGGAATCGTTACTCGGCTCGGAACAGGGACGAACTTACCTGGCAACATGGCGTTAGGTGCGACCCGCAGTAGCACATATGCCAATGATGCCGGTCATATCATCGGTTCGGAACTGCGTGCGCTCGGCATCAATGTCAACTTTGGTCCGGTTCTCGACGTCAACAGCAATCCTGGAAATCCTGTCATTGGTGTCCGCTCGTTCTCGAGTGATCCGGCGCTCGTCGGCACACTCGGTTCCGCTCTAATGAAGGGAATTCAGTCTGAAGGTGTCGCGGCGACCGCCAAACACTTCCCGGGTCACGGCGATACGGCGACCGATTCCCACTATGGATTACCGGTCGTTGACCGGTCCCTGCAGGAGCTAGAACAAGTCGAGCTCGTACCGTTCAAGCGAGCTATTGCTGAAGACATCGATATGATCATGACAGGACACATCGGGATGCCGCAAATCGAACCTGAAGTCGTCACGTCGATAAATGGTACCTTCCCTTTACCTGCGACGTTATCGGATGATGTCATCACGGGCGTACTGCGCGAAAAACTTGGCTACGATGGCATCGTCATCACAGACGCGTTGAACATGCAGGCGATCGCCGACAACTTTACGGAATCAGAAGCCGTCTTAAAGACGTTTGACGCCGGTGTCGATATCGCGCTCATGCCGACGATCCTTCGTTCCGAGCAGGATGTCACAAAACTCGACCGGATTTTCAAGGATGTGATCGCAGCAGTCAAAGATGGTCGCCTCTCAGAGGAACGAATCGATCAATCGGTTGAGCGGATTCTGACACTGAAAGCAGAACGCGGAATTTGGAACGGTACGACTGACACGACATCCCTAGCTGAAAAAATCGCGCAATCGGACCAAATCGTCGGCAGTCCCGAGCATAAAGCAAAAGAACGTGCGATGACGGAAGCCGCGGTCACACTCGTGAAAAATGATCAGCGGACCTTACCATTCAAACCGAAAAAGAATGCTAACGTTCTTGTGATCGCTCCTGCGGCGGATCAAACGGACAGCATGAAAAAGACGATCGCTTCCCTACCGAAGAATCGGAACTGGCACGTGACGACAGCGAATTACTCGGCTACTACGCTACCGCTCGACCAAAACCCGACATTACGGGCGCAACTCGATGCAGCAGATTACATCATCGTCGGTTCCAACGTCAACACGAGTGCTAAACTACTCCCTACTGCACCAGAACAAGCGATTCCGGCTTCGATCTTCCGCTATGTGAAACAAACGGATACACCATCCGTCCTGCTCAGTCTCCGTAACCCATACGATGTCGCCGTTCAACCGGACGCACCGGCACACGTCCTCGTCTATGGCTTCAAAGGCGATCCAAACGGTCCAGACTCCGAAGCAGGCAATCTAAAATCAGCGGGACCGAACCTGCCTGCAGGTATCCGCGCAATCTTCGGAACGTTCAAACCGCAAGGCACTTTACCGGTTGATGTGCCGGTCTTTAAGAACGGTGTCTTTACCGATCAACTGCATCTCGAATTCGGTGACGGCTTTAAAAACTGGAAAAAATGATGACGTGATACACCAAAAGACCGAAGCTCCTTAAAGGATGCCTCGGTCTTTTAATGATTGATACGGATATTCAGCTTCTTCTTTCGCACGATGGTAGACGCGGTATAACCAATAAGTCAGCAGTGCATAGACGACGATGACAAGAACAGCAGAAATATAGCTTCCCATGCTATACGCTACCTTGAAGTTTCGAGTCGATGCGGATATACCGGATAACACGATCAACGTTGGGATGATAAGTCCTACAAATCTTACTTTGACTTTATCAAGCATTCGTTGCATAGCATATGCCGCGAGGATTACGAGTGTGATGACTATGATTTCCATTCCAATCCCTACTCTCACTAAATGGTATTCCTAATTCTACCATCTAGTGATTCAAGAAGATACCGCTCGTGCTGGAATCGTTTCGTAAACTGACGCAAATGTCTCTTCCGTCCACCCCATGTGCCAGAAGAGTAACTCATAGTAACAACTCGTCACGAAATGACGTTTCATCCGCTCGCGTTCCGTCGGGCTCGCTTGCTCCGCCAGCGCATCAAGCCGTGCAATCTGTTCAAAGACGACCTTTTCAAACCATTCCGAGCTATACGTGTCGATCCATTGCTGATAGATTTTTTCTTCCGGTGTACACGTTAGTAATTGTTGCCCGACTTCATAATACAACCAGTAACATGGCAAGATGGCAGCAATCGTCTCACCGAGCGTTCCTTCACTCGCATGATGCATGTGCGAGACATACGCATATGCTGTCGGTGCCGGTTCAAATGCTTCAAGATCTGCTTCCGTAATACCGAGCGGCTCAAAAAATGATTGATGTAAGCTCAACTCTGCCTCGTAAGTCGAAGTAGCATGCTCGGCAAGTGTCGCAATCGTCGCGAAGTCGTCTGCTTTTGACGCTGCCTTCGCTTGAATCTTCGCAAAGTGTTTTAAGTAATAGGCATCCTGCATGACGTAATGCCGAAATTTCGAGAGCGGTAACGTCCCCTCCCCGATTCCTTGTACGAATGGGTGCGTAAAACTACTATCCCAATACGCTTGTGCCGCTTGTTTGATTTCTTGTGTGAATGTCATGATCTCATCCTCCTCGTTTAGTTATGAAACGAAAAAACACCACCCCGAAACACACGGGCATGGCGCAAGAAGAACAAGACTTGACGCCACTTCCCTCCGTAAGTACGAACTTAATCAGGTTCAAAGGGTCCGAACGTCTTCGTTCGTCTCAGTCGGTCTACCGACTCCCCTAGTGGTCATTATTCGATTCAAATTCACTATAGCATGCTGAAAACGGAAGTCAAGTTGTCTCCTTTTCGCTATACTATGGAGTGTCAGAAGACGGATATCGTCTCCATCTGCAGACCGATTCCGAACAGACATCGTTCCCGTACACTAAATTTAGTACCTGATACTATAATTCATTCTGTTACTTACAATTGGAGGATTTCATTATGCATACACCAACAAAAATCATGGCATCAGCCGTTATCGCTTCTGCTTTATTACTCCCAACAGCCGCATCCGCCGAACAAGTCGTCGATAAGACGATCGTCACACTCGGGGAGTCGCTCGGCGCAAAAGATAAAGCATGGGTGCTTTCACGTCTCAATGCACCGGAAGGGATCACACCGATCATCGCCACTTCTGCTGACGAGGAAAAATATCTCGGGAAAAACATCCCACAGTCGCAAAAAGGCGGCAACATGTATTCGTCGGCTAAAATCGAACTGACGGAAAAAGGAGATGGACTCTCCGTCTCGACGGAAAACATCACATGGGTGACGAAGGATATGTATCTCAACGCTCTCGTCACAGCGGGTGTCAAAGATGCCGACATCACGATTACTTCCCCTTACAAGGTGACCGGGACATCGGCACTGACAGGAATAATGAAGGCGTACGATCAAACTTCCGCTGAAACCGGGATAAAGTTAAGTGACGAACGCAAGGATCTAGCACAGCAAGAATTATCAGTCACATCAGACGTTGGAAAAACGGTCGGAACGGATAAGGTGGCTGACTTGATGAATGAGATCAAGGCTGAGATCGCCAATCAAAAACCGGAAACCAAAGTCGAAATCGAAAACCTGATCGTCCAAGTCATTCAAAACAACAATATCCAGTTGTCTGACGCACAAATGGACCGGCTGACGAATCTGTTCAATCAAATGGAGCAAGCGAACATCAACTGGGGACAAATCGAGAGTGGATTGAAAAATGCGGGACAAGACATCCACGCGTTCGCAACTTCAGAAGAAACGAAAGGTTTCTTCGCTAAATTATTCGATGGACTCAGTGACTTCTTCAGCTCGATTGCTGGCGTGTTCAAATAATTCAGACTTCCGTAACTGAAAAAAAAATAGTAAACTTGAGATATCTGAAACGAAAGGTGGTGTGAAAAGATGGACTTTGCCGCGTGCAAACACTGGTTGATGGAACAATTGTATCTGTTGCGCGCGATTTTTCATGGAATGGCGTTCTAAAGCACCCGTCTGCCCTTTTTAGAACTTCATGATTGAAAAATACAGCAAAGCGCATCTTTCACACGTGATGGAGAGTGCTATTTGCGCTCTCCTTTTTTTGATGCGCGCGAAAGGATCAATTGATTATGATGATTTGCGACATTAAACACCTAACCAAACAATTCGGAGGCGAAACGATCTTAACGGATGTTTCCCTCTTCTTAAACGAACACGACCGTGTCGGTCTAATTGGACGAAACGGGAGTGGCAAGACGACATTACTCCGCTTGCTTGCTCGCCTTGAGCAACCGGACGGTGGTGTCATCTATCAAAAGAGCGGTTTGACGATCGGCTATTTGGAACAACTTCCTGTATATAGTGAGACGATGACCGGACTCGACGTCCTTTGGACAGCGTTTGAAGACATCCTCGCGATCCGTTCTCGGATGCAACAGTTGGAGCAAATGATGGCGACAGCACCAGAGAATCTTGATGCGTTACTCGCACGATATGCGGAAGCGACGAATGCGTTCGAACAAAAGGATGGCTATCTACTCGACTCGAAAATCGAGCGCATGGTGAACGGGTTACACCTTCGTCCGTTACTCACTCGTCCTTTCCACCAGTTGAGCGGTGGTGAACAGACGAAGATTTGTCTCGGTCGCATGTTACTCATGGAGCCAAATCTGCTCATTCTTGACGAACCGACGAACCATCTTGATTTAGCTGCCGTGGAATGGCTGGAGCAGTTCTTACGGGACTACACAGGAACCATCCTGCTCGTCTCTCACGACCGGGTCTTCTTAGACGCCGTCGTCACCTCGATCGTTGAACTCGAGGATGGTGAACTGACAACCTATATAGGGAATTACAGCGCGTTCGTCGTCGAACGAGAACGTCGCTTGATGGAACAGTTCCACGCCTACCAAGAGCAACAGAAAAAAATAAAGAAAATGAAGGAAGCGATTCGTCGACTCCGGCAATGGGCAAACGAAGCGTCTCCACCGAGTGAGAAATTATTCCGTAAAGCAAAATCGATGGAACGAGCACTCGAGCGGATCGAACGGATTAAACGACCACAACTCGAAGCCAAAACCGCTGATGTCTCCTTCTCTTCCACTGATCACTCGAGCCAAGTCGTCTTTCGTGCTGAAGAACTCTCGTTTGCTTACGGAATCCGCCACATTTTTGATGACGTCTCGTTCGAGATCATGGCACAGGATCGGATCGCGATCGTCGGAACGAATGGGAGTGGGAAATCGACATTGCTCTCACTTCTGCTTGACGAATTATCACCAGACGCGGGCACACTCACGCGTGGACCATCGAATCATGTCGGTTACTTGTCCCAGCATGCCCATTTCGAGGAGGACGCGCGATTAATCGACTGGTTTAGAGACCGGATTGCCGTTCCAGAAGCGGAAGCCCGCCATATCCTAGCCCGGTTCCTGTTCTTTGGACCAACTGTCTTTCGGTCCATTTTGTCACTGAGCGGAGGCGAACGTGTGCGATTACAACTCGCCGTCCTCGTTCATTCGTCGATCAATGTATTAATTCTCGACGAGCCGACGAACCATCTCGATATTGAATCAAGAGAGACACTCGAAGAAGCACTCGAAAATTTTTCTGGTACATTGATTGCCGTCTCACACGACCGCTACTTCTTGAA
>NZ_WBYY01000172.1:0-6874 GCF_048985645.1 Exiguobacterium sp. A1_3_1
TTAAAAGCGGTGTTGCCTTCCGAGCGACGATGAAGAACAGCAACATATAGCCGAGGGCGATCAAGATCGATGTGAGGGATGCGAGTAATGTCGTTCCACCACCGAGAAGCAGTCCCGATAAGACCGACAAGTAGACAGCGAGGAAAATGTCCTCGAACATGATGATTCCAAGAATCAATTCCGTCTCCGTGTTACCAGTCCGGCGGAGATCAACGAGGACTTTCGCCACGATCGCACTCGAGGAGATCGTAATGATTCCGGCGATGACGAGTACTTCATAGAGTGGGAATCCGGCGATGAATCCATAGAGTAAACCACCTGTAAAGTTAATCGATAAATAGATCGTTCCGCTCGTGACGATCGATTTTCCAGACCGGATCAACTTACCGATCGAGAACTCGAGTCCGAGATAGAACAAGAGGAATAGGACGCCAATTCGTCCGAGGAAACTGATGAACTCAGCACTTTCAATGAACTTGAAGTCTAGTATCCCGATTGTCGGAGCGTGCGGTCCAACAATCATCCCGAGAATAATCAGAAACGGGATGATTGAGAAATTGAGTCTGTTCGCGAGCACTGCCGCGATCGCCACTAAGATAAGCGCGGTACCGACTTCAAATATGAGATGATCCATATATTATCCGCCTCCTTCGATTGAGAATAATGCTTTCGTGATGTGACGGACGTTTTGACGTTCTCCTGACAGAACAATCGTATCTCCCGCTTCAAGGCGCGTTTCTGGTCCAGGATTTAACGATTTCGAACGGTCATGTTTAAGCACTGCAATGATCGAGATGTCATATTGGTTACGGACATCGAGTTCCCCAATCGTTCGATTGTTGACCTTTGAATCCTGACCGACTTTGAACCACTCGATGACGAGATCATCAAACGCGAGTTCAATTTTTTCAAGATCCTTTGGCTTATAAGATAATCCTCCGAGAATCCCTGCCATCTGACGAGCTTCTGCATCATTGAACGTCACGCTCGAGATGCTCTCATCAAAATCATCGTCATCATAATGATGCATTTCGCGTCGTCCGTCGTCATGGACGATGACGACCACCTTATCTCCTCGTGTCGTGATGCCTTCGAACTTCCGTCCGATTCCTGGTAAATCTACTTCGCGCATATCCATCTGTTATTTCCTCCTTTTTATTTTTTACAAATGATGATTCGCTTTGTGGATGAGCGTCTTGAACGTCTCATCGCTCAATATATCTTGAAGGTCATGCAGCTGTTTCAAATCCGCTTTCGCCATGATGACAAACCCGTCCTCCTCAATGAATGCCACGCGATCTCCTTCCTCCACTTGCAAGGCCTGCCGAATTTTTTTGGGGATGGTGATCTGTCCTTTTGACGTTAACTTTGATAGCTCCATCACGAACTTCCTTCTTTCTGTGTTTTTCTTGTATTCCTTACTTCCTTACTTTTCTTATTTCCAATATAACATAGTTCTAAACTTATTCCGAGTGTTTTGCTTTGAATTAAAATTTAAAAATCGATTTTCTTTTTGTTCAACCGTATGCATACGATTATTTTCAAGACATCTTACAATAAACATAGAAAAACGCATCCTAATCTAAATGGATGCGTTCTTCGTCTTATTGTTATTCGGAGGTGATTTTATGTCGCAATTATTTTTAATTGCGTTTGTAATCTATATTTTATCGTTGAACGTGGCAGCAATCTATCTTATCTATAAACGAATCGTACCAGCTGTAGTCGCCGGCTTAACAATTCTCTTCCTGATTCCAACCGTCAGTTGGACCGTCATGGTACTTTTTGTATTCGCTTTATTCGTTACACCAGTCATGGATTGGTTTGAAGGTTTAGAAAGTCTGATTAACCTGATGTGGATTGGTCTGCTGAACGGATGTTGCTACATCTTATTCGGAACCGTTAGATGGATCATTTCAATGATTTGGAGATGATTCTTTGGTCGGAACAATCTTTAGCCCTTTTTCACCTAGGTGATGGATGGACCGTTCAATCGCTGTTTCGATGTATCCGTCCAATTGATGCGGCAACAAGATATCATATTCTTGTGGCAGAATGGTTCGTTGGTCCTCTTCTACCTCGCCAACAAATTGTGGAAGTGCTTTCCACCTCGACTGTACACTCACTTCATGAAGCGCTCCGTTGATCGCTTGTTCATTCCAGTTCACGAACGGAGCGATGCGTGTATTGTACCGCCTAAAATCATCATGATACCTTGAACCGATCGAGGCGTCGGCTATGATTGATTGTCGTAACCACCCCATATAAAAACCGCGTAACCAAATATCGTCCGCTATCAGATGGACGTAATAGCCACTTCGAAAAGATGGATCCCAAGACGTCGAGTCTCTCCAAAATGCTTCGTAGTCAATTGTTCGTGTCCCGCTCGCTAATTCACCCGTATAATAGTGGGCTTGCTCCTTCTCGTCATAGCGTGCATCAGGAGCGACCGCACCGAGAAGAAATCGAGCGGGGTCAAGTTCCGGTAATGACGTGATCAGCCGTTGTCCGATGTAAGCATGCATCAGTCGTGAACCCATCTCTTACTTCCCTTCATAATCACTACGCGTGATCGCATAAATCTTTAAATCCCAGAAACGCTCTTTAACAAATAAAGCACTCCGCGAGATTCCTTCAAATGTCATACCGATTTTTTCCATGACACGAGCTGATCCATCATTCGCAACAAAACAACGGGCTTGCATGCGCTCGAGTCCGAGTGTCTCAAAACCGTACTGTACGAGACGCGCTGCTGCTTCCGGCATCAAACCCTTCCCCCAGTAATCGCGCGACAGCGCATAACCGAGTTCTGCTTGCTGTTGCTCAAACGAGACTTTGATGAAATCAATCGTTCCGATGACTCGTCCGTTCGCTTTGTCTTCAATCGCCCAAGGTGCCGGATTCCCTTGTTCGTATTGTCGAAGGATGTGCTCGACGAAATGCTCAGAGTCCGTGAGGCTTTTATGCGCATGCCAGCTGACATAACGCGCCGTCTCTTCATCTTTCGTGTAGGCATAGATATCTGCTGCATCTTCTGTGCGCACCGGTCGTAAACGGAGTCGCTCCGTTTCAAGTACAGGCAAAGCTTGATATAAATCGATGGTCGTTAACATGATTGAACCCTTCTTCCTTTGATTTTTTCCAAGTATACCCACTCTTCCATAAAAAGTATAGAGATATACGAAAACGTTATCTGAATTTTCTGGTATACTATTGGAAAATGATGTAAGAAAGGATGCTGTCATGTCTTCTCGAGAACGAACCCTCTTAAGTGCGCTCGGTATTTCACAGTTTGGTGACTTCATTTATCTCGTTGCGATCAACGTATACATCTATCGCTTGACCGGCTCTGCGTCAGCCGTTGCTGCGCTTTGGATCATCAGTCCGGTCGTCTCTCTCGTCATCAAGTCGTTCGCGGGAAGTTGGGTCGACCGATCCGACTTACGTCAACTATTGATTCAGACTGATTTGTTGCGTGCTTTCTTAATCGGTATCATGCCATTTCTACCACTATCGTTGCTTTACATCGACTTGATCGCCTTAGCCATCATCAAAGCGGTCGTTGAACCGGCAACGTTGACCTACATCACGACGCTTGTTCCTCAAAACGATCGGGCGTCGTTTAATGCCTATCGTAGTCTGATCACGTCTGGTGCCTTTTTGATCGGGCCTGCTCTCGCTGGAGGACTGCTCTATGTTGCTTCTGCTGACGTTGCCATTTGGCTCAACGCTGTCTCGTTTTTCGGATCAGCTGTCTTGCTGATGCGCTTGCCGCGTTTTACTGCTGCGGTCGAACGAGGGATGCGGCTGCAAGACATTATATCCGATTGGCGGCTTGTCTATCAGTTCAGCAAAAGTGCACGCTACGTGACCGGATTGTATATCCTCGCGATGCTGATGATGATCGCGACACTTGCGCTTGATACACAAGAAGTCATCTTTTTACAGCGAAGCATCGGGTTATCGGAAACCGACTATGGTTTACTGATGAGTCTGACTGGGATTGGTTCCGTCTCCGGCAGCTGGGTCGTCGCTCGCTACGCTAAAACCCTCTCCGTTCGGATGATGCTGACGATTGGCTATGTATTTGTCGCTGCCGGTTACATGCTGTATGCAAGTGCGAATTCGTTTTCAATCGTCTGTATCGGTTTCTTGTTGCTCGGTTGTTTCCACGCATTTGCGGGGACCGGTTTCCTAACGTTCCAACAAACGAATATTCCACTACACTTAATGGGACGCTTTACGAGTCTTTACGGAGTCGGTGTCAGTCTGCTACAGATTCTAGCGATCGTCGGCATCGGTCTGCTCGGTGATATCTGGTCGATTCGCTTCAGTACGATTCTATTTGCCTGCCTCCTCGTGATCGTGACAATCTGTTTTCTCGGATTGGTTCTCCTCCCGCGCAAGCAACGGTACTTTACGACGAACGAAGTTAAAGCAGAGCGACACGCCTAAAAAACAGGGAACCCCGTCAACACGGTGTTCCCTGTTTAAGTTGCTGTTTCATCACTTCTGCGTGTGCGACGAGCGGAAAAGATCCATCTTGTAGTTGTTTTTGCAGTCGCTTCGCTTCTACCCAAGCGAGCGCATATTCCGCTTGTGAGACATCCCCTTGATCTCGTGCTGCTTCTAGTTCGTCCGTGTCGATTAACAAAACTTGTCCCGATGGCAAGGAGATCAGATCGAGAAACAAATCCTCCCAGTAGATACGTCCGTCCTCCACTCCGGTACGAAGACAGATATCGATATAGGTTTGTACCAACTGACCTGCGGCGTCAAACATCGAGGTCACGGCATGATGGGCATCGCTTGGGAATTGTTGTACCCAGACGTAACCAGCGTCAGCGATTCGAATCGTTTCGTCACCATAACGGACGTCTAACGGTGAAGCGACTTCAATGAGTTGAAGGAGTGTCACATGTCCTACGAACACTTCGCTGTCTACCTGTTCATGAACATAGTGTCGTTGTGTGATGCGACGCCAGTCACGTCGATCGGCATAGCGTTTCTTGATCATTTACCGGTTCCCCGTTTTTTCCTTAGTGTGCCATACCCAACTTCTTTTTCATTCTAATTCTTTTAAAAAAGGGGCAACGGATTTTTTCCGTTACCCCTTACTTCATCATTTTGCCGTCTCTGAACCGTGTAACGCAGCACCATTTGTCTCGATGACGTGACGATACCAATCGAACGAATCCTTTTTCATCCGTTCCATCGATCCGTGACCTTCGTTATCCCGATCGACGTAGATCATGCCGTAGCGTTTTTTCATCTCCCCTGTCGTAAAGGAGACGATGTCGATGACGCCCCACGGCGTGTAACCAATCAACTCGACACCATCTTCGAGTACAGCTGCTTTGAATGCTTCGATATGCGCACGCAAGTAATCAATTCGCGCCGTGTCATGAATCTGACCATCCTCGATCGTATCGATTGCACCAAAGCCGTTTTCGACGATGAACAATGGAATCTGATAGCGGTCGTATAGACGATTCATCGCATATCGGAGACCAACCGGATCAATTGCCCAACCCCAATCACTCGACTGGATGTATGGGTTCTCAACGCCGTTTGCGAGACCACCGTTGACGATGTTGCCCGTGTTATTGACGACAGCATCATGTTTGACGGTCGTCGACATGTAGTAACTGAATCCAAGATAGTCGACCGTTCCGTTTCGCAAGATTTCTGCGTCACCGTCTAGAATCGGAATATCATACCCTTCCCGTTTGAACTCATTCAACGCATAAGACGGATAGTAGCCGCGGACTTGGACGTCTGGGAAGAAGTAGCGCTGACGCATCGATGTCTCAGCGAGCAGAATATCTTCCGGATGCGATGAGTACGGATAGATCGGTACGTGTGAGACCATTGCTCCGATTTCGAAGTCCGGGTTGATCGCTTTCCCTTTCGCGACGGCAAGTGCACTCGCGAGCAACTCGTGGTGACCCGTTTGATACATGACTTCCATCGCGTTCTCTTCCGGATCAAGGAGGACACCGGAATTCGTCCAGAGGAATAATGGATTGCTGACATCCATCTTGTTGTTGATTTCATTGAATGTCATCCAGTACTTGACCTTGTCTTTGTAACGTGTGAAACAGACTTCCGCGAATTTTTCGAAGAACAGCGCTACTTTCCGGTTGCGGAATCCACCGTATTCACGTGCGAGGTGGAGTGGCATCTCAAAGTGCGACAGTGTGATGATCGGTTCGATGCCGTATTTCAGTAATTCGTCGAAGACGTCATCATAGAACTTCAGTCCTTCTTCGTTCGGTTCTGTCTCGTCCCCGTTCGGGAAAATCCGACTCCAACCGATTGACGTCCGGAGACACTTTAGTCCCATCTCAGCAAACAGGGCGATGTCCTCTTTATAACGGTGATAAAAATCAATCGCCTCGTGATTCGGATAAAATTCATTCTCCTCTACCTGATCCGTGATACGTCGTGCAACGCCGTGCGCCCCTGCCGTCAATACATCGACGACGCTCGGTCCTTTTCCACCAGCGTTCCAGCCGCCTTCGAATTGATGCGCTGCTAACGCACCGCCCCATAAGAAATCGTTTGGTAATGTCTTCATCTTCATGTCCTCCTTCTATTTCTCTTACTTGATGATTGTCAAGATCTGTGTGTTTGCCGTCGTGACCGTCTCGTCCGTCGGTAGGATTTGCGCATAACTCTGCGTGTTCGTGATAATGATTGGCGTGATCGTCTCAAGTCCATGCGCTTCAATCGCTGTCGCATCAAACGTTACGAGTAGATCGCCTGTCGTCACGGATTCGCCTTCTTTGACGTGAAGCGTAAACGGTTTACCGTCGAGCGTCACGGTCTCAAGACCGACATGGATCAAGACCTGTCTCTTATACACATCTCC
>NZ_WBYY01000173.1:0-6852 GCF_048985645.1 Exiguobacterium sp. A1_3_1
TGCTTGATCTTATCACCAACAGAATGAATGACTGGATGCATGAAAGTCACTCCTCAAATCAAAAATATCGAACTCATGAAAAAAGTCTTCCGTTTCAAGTATATATCACTTGAGACGGAAGACGTGTCTATGCTTCCGGCGAGAATCGAACTCGCACTGCAGCATTACCATTGCTGAGGTCTGCCATTAACCTACGGAAGCTTGTAAAACCTAATTCTAGTATAACTTATAGAAAAAGACAAAACAAGAAGTCGATGCTTTTCAGCTCAACTTCTTGTCACTCATTTACAGTGTAGTTTTCGTTAGCGAGTTATCATAGACGACTAAAACTGAATAATGTTCATCCGCTTTAGACGCAACGAATGTTGAAAATTTTAATGTAATGATGGCGTTTGATCCGACCCCATTATTTTCAAAAAATTCATTAAGTCTTTCCTCTAATTCCTCAGGCGATCGCCCGACGACTACTTTAGAATGCAACATGATCATCACTCCGTTTCATTATGGTAGGTTCGAGTTTAGTAATTGCCTGATCGTATAAATGTTAAACCTTTATTTTTTCGACTTGCCCCACTCTCTCTCTATCCGCTATGGTGAAATGGAGTCATTCAACTATTGAAGAACAGGAGTGAAGTCTGATGGAACAAATCAATTTTGATGAAACGATCGAGAAACGAAATACAGGATCCGTCAAGTGGGACGGGCTCCCTTCGCTATATGGATCAGATGAGCTGATTCCAATGTGGGTCGCCGACATGGACGTCCGTCCACCCCACAATTTGACAGAACGATTGACTAGACGAGCTGCTACAGGTCATTTCGGTTACTCGATGTTTGAAGACGAAGCCAAACGAGCAATTCAACAATGGTTTCAAAAGCGATATGACGTCACAATCACTACTGATTCCATTCTCTACTCAAGTGGTGTTGTTCCAGGACTTGCACATACTGTCCTCGCACTGACGGAACCGAGTGATGAAATCATCATCCAGACACCGGTCTATCCTCCATTTCATCAAATCATTCAGTCTAATCAACGACAACTCATTGAAAATCCGCTTCTTTTAGACGGTGAGACGTACCAGACTGACTTTTCACTTCTCGAACGGCAAATGCGAACAGCACGTATGATGATTCTTTGTAGCCCGCATAATCCAAGCGGTAAAGTCTATCCGAGAGAAGAATTACAACAAATCGTCGAACTCGCGAAGCAACATGATGTTTATCTTGTATCCGATGAGATTCATGCGGACCTCGTCTATACAGGTTCCGTGCACACGCCCATTCTCGGTTTGGATTATGAAAAACTCATTTTAGTGAGTGCCCCATCCAAAACGTTCAATATTCCGGGTCTCTATGCGTCTTATCTAATCGTACCTGACATCTCGATTCGTCAACAAATCGAACGTGTCCAACAACGTCATTTCGTTCACCCGAATGCATTGGCTTCGACTGCGATTTCAGCAGCGTATGGTGATGCTATGAGTGAACAATGGCTGTCACAATTACTTGTGTATTTAGAAGGAAATCGTGACCATGCCATCCGTCGGATTCGCCAAGAGATGCCAAAATTAGACGTTGTCATTCCAGAAGCAACTTTCCTGTTGTGGATCGACTTCAAAGCACTCAAACTGGATAGTAAAACACGAGCAGATTGGCTCGTCAAGGAGGCAAAAATCGCTCTAACGCACGGTTCTTCGTTCGGATCTGGTGGAGAAACATTTGAACGTTTAAATATCGGGTGTCCTCGTGCACAATTAGATCAGGCATTAGACCGTTTAAGCGCCGCATACCAACGGTTTTGGACCAATTAATATGACATAAATGATCCTAATTTATTAGGATCATTTATGTTTTGTTTAATTATTCAGAACATTTCGATTAGTAGAACTTTAACAGGGACTAAAACCGTCCCAACTCCTTAAGGCGCTAGGCGTAGCGGCACTTTTCATGAAAATGAAGTGACTTGCAAAGTCGTTTTATCCCTTGTAAGGTGGGGAACATATCATTTGGCGAACAAGTCAATGCATGCTTGATCGCTGAAAAAACTATTGCATTTGGAGGATTTAACTTTATGACGCAAGAATGGATTTCGATCATCCTGTATCTTGTTCTCATGTTGGCAATCGGTTATTTTGCCTACAAGCGAACGACGAATACAGAAGATTACATGTTAGGCGGACGCGATCTCGGTCCAGGTGTCACAGCACTCTCTGCTGGTGCATCGGATATGAGTGGATGGATGCTCATGGGACTTCCCGGCGCCATGTACGCGACAGGTGTTTCAGCACTCTGGCTCGCACTCGGATTATTGATTGGATGTTACGTAAACTATTTAGTACTCGCACCACGTTTTCGACTTTATACGGAAATGGCGAACGACTCGATTACGATCCCTGATTTCTTAGAGAATCGTTTTGAAGACAAATCACGTGTGCTTCGTACTGTATCAGCACTCGTCATCATCATCTTCTTCACGTTCTACACATCAGCTGGAATCGTCTCAGGTGGAAAATTATTTGTCAGCTCATTCGGATTTGATTACCACTATGGTATGCTCTTGACGATTGCGGTCGTAATCGCCTACACGTTATTTGGCGGTTTTCTCGCAGTTAGTTGGACCGACTTCGTCCAGGGCTGTATCATGTTCATCGCACTCGTTCTTGTTCCTGTCGTCGCATTGACAGACGTCGGCGGAGTCGATGGTGCATACAACTACGCTGAAAAATTAGACCCTTCGTTGTTTGATCCACTTAAAGGAACAACAGTTCTTGGAATCATCGGATTCCTTGCCTGGGGACTTGGTTACTTCGGTCAACCACACATCATCGTCCGTTTCATGGCGATTCGCTCAGTCAAGGATTTAAAAAGCGCCCGTCGTATCGGGATCGGATGGATGTTCATCTCGATTCTTGGTGCGATGATGACAGGACTCGTCGGAATCGCCTATTTCGAAGGTCAAGGGAACGGACTTGGCGACCCGGAAACGGTCTTTATCCGCTTCTCTGACGTACTGTTCCACCCTTATATCACTGGGTTCTTGATGGCTGCGATTCTTGCAGCGATCATGTCGACGATTTCATCACAATTACTCGTTACTTCAAGTGCGTTGACAGAAGATTTTTATAAGACGTTCTTGAAAAAAGACGCATCGGATAAAGAACTCGTCCTGACAGGTCGAATTGCCGTTCTTGTCGTTGCCGTCATCGCAAGTATTCTCGCGTGGAATCCGTCAGCGACGATTCTTGCACTCGTCGGTTATGCATGGGCTGGATTCGGTTCTGCCTTTGGTCCGATCATCTTGCTTTCTCTTTACTGGAAACGGATGACGAAACAAGGTGCACTAGCTGGTATTATCTCAGGTGCCTTGACTGTTATCATCTGGGTTCAACTCGGACTTAGTACGACGCTTTATGAAATGGTACCTGGATTCTTCACAAGCTTGATCTTTACGGTCGTTGTCAGCTTGATGACGAAACAACCGGTCAATGCCGTTCAGGAAACGTTTGAAGAGATGGAAGACGAATTAAAAGACGCCGTTCAATAATCAGCAAATAATAAGTAAGACCTCTGCCAAAAAATTGGCAGAGGTCTTTTTTTGACTTACAGTTCAATCACGCCATAATGCAACTTCGACGTCTTTCGCTTAGTTCGTTCAAACCCAAACCGTTCAAACAAGGGACTCTCATAATGTGCTTTTAACACGATGCGCTGACGTGCCACACGCTTCGCCTCCACCATCGCTTCCTCGGATAAGGCTTCATAATTCGCAAGCGTTCGTAAAGCATCGAGATGCGTCGATTCTTCGACGGTCTGTTCGAACATAGGATCAAAGTAGATGACATCAAAGGAATTATCCGGACATTCTTTCAAATAGGCGAGATGGTGTTTGACTCTCACTTCAATTCGTCGCATCGCTTGATTGATCGGTTCGTAGGATTCTTCCCACCGTTTTAATCCGTTCTTGACGACAAATGCTGTCTCAACCCGACTTTCTAAGCCGGTAATCTGACCTCGCTCTCCGACGGCATGACTCATGACGATGGCATCTGCTCCAAGACCAAGTGTGCAGTCAAGCACACGCATCCCTTCCGATAAGCGTCCGATCGCAACGAGAGGGTCGCCTCCACCTGCATCAATTTGTTTGATGCGAAACACCGCACTCGAAGGATGGAAAAAGAACGATGTCGTCTCGCCTAATGGGTATAAATCAAGCCGTTGTTTATCGACGACAAGCACCGGTAATCCTGTCTCCTGTTGCAAGTGTTCTATGCTTTTTTTCTGACGCACGACGTAGATAAAATGTATCGTCTCATCCGCTAACAACTGCTTCACACGATGATGCACGTCGTCAGTCGGACGAAGACATGTCGTCAGTCCAATGGTTGGTTTCATAATGTGTTCCTCCACAAAAAAATAAGCTAGCCGGAGCTAGCTCATTTCTTTTTCTTCAATAATCCTTCGATATCTTCAATCAATGCTTTTTTCGAAATCAGGTCTTCTTGCTTTTCCTGTTCGACTTTTGCATCGACTGTCGTCCGCTTCATGAGTGCCTGAAGCGTCTCATCAATGCTTGACTTCAGATGATCGCGGTCTTCTTTATTAAGGGAAAGATCATGGTGAACTTCATCCCCTTGTTCATCTAATTGGCGTAAGCGTTCCGTCAATTGTTTCGCTTCACGATTCAAGTCCGAATACAATCGTTCGATTTGCTCTAGACGCAATTTGATTCCGTCACGTTCTGTGAACACGTTTTCCAGCCCCTTCCAGTATGCAGTTGTCTACATCATTACTTTACCATATTCCACGGGAATTAAAACAATCACAAGATGATTACAGAATGACTTTTTTTATATTTGTCACTACGCATCGGCTTTAGTTAATTTTTGCAATTGCACGGAGGGTATCGCTATAATGTAAACGAAGCATCAATTGGGATGAGGGAGGATTTTGTGATGGAATTGAGACGTCGAACATTACGTCATGTCGATCAAGCTGAGTACGATCATTTCTTGAAGTATGGCGAGCAAGCATATGGACTGACTCCGCAAGAAATCAAAGGGTATGACCATGAGCTTGGAGAAGAGCGGGCTTTTGATTCCGTCGAGCACAGCTATCCTGAAGATTATTACTTTGATATCGTTGAAGCGGATACGATCATGGGGCGGGTTCTGCTCTTAAAAATGGGTCACTACTTCCAACTCGACTTCATGGTGTTTGATCCCTATACGCGTCGGGGTCTAGCTACTCAAGCAGTTGCTGAAGCATTGACGTATTCTGGGGTACTAGATCGTCACGAAGTACGCGCGCGTGTCCTTGAACAATCACCACACGCTTCGTTTGCAAAACGCATTTTGGAAGCGAATGATTTTACGTCGACAGAGAACTATTACGTCAAAGGAAGACGTCGTCGGTACTCTCTGCAACGAATGGGCTAAAGACCATCCGAAAGACCATGAAACTCATGGTCTTTTTTTAATGCCCCTCATCGCTTCGTCACCTTTGACAGTTGATGAATTTCAGCGTACAATTTTCATCTGTATGAACAGAAAGGAGTACATCTCATGAACGAATGGTTATGGATCCCTTCCATTTTTTTAACGATGGGATTATTGATTTTCAGTTATTATTTATTTGGTAAGACAGGATTGTTGATGTGGATTGCCATCGCAACAATCATTGCAAACATCCAAGTCACACAAACCGTCGATATTTTTGGTTTCGTCTTCACGTTAGGGAACGTCGTGTATGGCAGTTGTTATCTAGCGACAGATATCCTCAATGAAAAATACGGAAAACAGGTCGCTCGTATAGGCGTCTATATGGGGTTCTTCTCCCTGATCACGACGACCGTCCTCATGCAGTTCAGTCTCTTGTATACACCACTTGCTGATAAGGCTGCACTCGAAACATCCGATTCCTTGCATTTATTGTTTGGACTCTTACCATGGATTGCTGTTGGTAGTCTTGCCGCTTATCTCGTCTCGCAACTATTCGATGTCTTTATCTATTCAAAGATCCGTCAGAAGACAGGCGAACGTAAGCTTTGGTTACGGACGACAGGGTCAACCGTATTAAGTCAATTGCTTGATACGTTGACGTTTTGTGCGATTGCCTTTCACGATATGCCCTTCTCCATCTGGTGGCAAATCTTCATTACGACGTATCTTGCGAAATTCGTCGTCGCTTGGTTCGCGACACCATTCATGTATTTAGCAAAACGTATCCACCCAACGAAACAATCGACAGACGCTGCTGCATGACCTAAAAAAAACTAGAAGACTTGACGAAATTGTCGGATAATGGGAGTGGAGGTGCCTACATGAAAATTAAACGGAATGAACCCTTTCGATATACGCTGAAAAAACCAATAACAGGTGAATTTCATTTATTGAAAAATGACCAGCGTACTCCTAAAGGGCTGATGAAAATTCATAATATCTCACCGAACGGACTAGCAATCAGCACAGAACTAAAACTTCCACTCCTCAAATCAATGAAAATCGTGGTTGAGTTCTCATTGATCGAGGGTCAAGAACCTTTGTGCATCGAAGGTCAGTTATTGCACGAGAAGCCAGTGGGTCCCGAAAGACTGTATGGCATCCGCCTCAATCCATCAACGACTGATCGTGATACAATCATCGCTCAGGTTAAACAAGTCGCTCAATTGGAGCGATAATTTATAAAGAAAGGGTGGCAGAATGATGATCTGCCACCCTTTTCTCGTAAAAAATGACGCGTCACACGCAACTTCTATAGGAAACAGCGCATTTATGCGCTTCAGAGACAAACAAGACCCGCTTTCCTGCTTGAATGAAGTAGGAAAGCGGGCTTAGTGTCTCGCCTGAGAAA
>NZ_WBYY01000174.1:0-6810 GCF_048985645.1 Exiguobacterium sp. A1_3_1
AAGAGACAGCCATCGTATTCAAGGCCAGGTTCGAGACAGCGTGTAATCCATTCCGTTTTTCTTCCTCGACATACCGTTTTGCGACGGCATTCAAGTCCTGTTCTTTTTGATCCAGTTGCTGGTAAATCTTTAAGTCACGATAGCCTTGGAACAACTCTGTCACTTCTGTCGACAGATCACCACGGCGGACACGAACCGAACGTGCGAAACGTTGTTCGCGGTACGCGAACCAACCCGGAATCAAGAAACCGGTCAGAATCAAACCAAGCAATAGAATCCCGGCAATCGTCCACGAGAAGAAACTGACGAAAAAGATCGTACAGAAGAAGACAAGCAACAAGACGATCGGTGGATAGAGAACACGTAAGAACGTATTTTGCAGACTTTCGACGTCACCGACGATCCGGGCAAGTAAATCCCCACTCCGGTATTTGCCGAAAATTCCTGGCGCGAGCGGCTCAAGTCGACGGTAAAACGACGTCCGGATATCACTGAGGATCGTAAACGTCGCCCGGTGCGAATAATAACGTTCCGCATATCGACTGACGGCGCGCGTCAGACTCGAAATTTTTTGCAACGCAATCAAGACGGCAAGCGTCTGGATCGGTGGCAATAAGGCTGCCTTTGAAATCAGATAACCACTTGCTGCGAATAACCCGACCGCTGTCACTCCGGCGAGGACACCGAAGAAGATCGACCAGGCGATATCGCGTTTTTGATGCACCATCAACCGAAAGACTCTTAGTAGTTCTTTCATCGTGTTTCCTCCCCTCTCTGGACGCTACGCATCCGCGCATATTCCGAATCACGCCCAAGCAGTTCATCGTGCGTGCCACGATCGACGATTCGTCCACCATCGAGGACGACGATTTGATCTGAGCGCTCGATCGTATGCAGACGGTGTGCGACAGTGATGACTGTCGCTGCTTGTCCAAGCTGTTCGATCGCTTGCTGAAGCAGTCGCTCCGTTTTGACGTCGAGTCCTGTCGTCGGTTCATCAAAGACGATGACGTTCGGTCGTTTCAAGAACGCTCGTGCCAACGCAACGCGCTGTTTCTCGCCGCCTGATAGACCACGTCCACCTTCTCCAATTACTGTGTCAATCCCTTCAGGTAACGTCGCAATCAACTCCTCGAGTCCTGCTGCCTGCGCCGCCTCAAAAATCTCTTCCGGCGTCGCTTGACGGAGTTCACCGATTGCGATGTTTTCTGCCAGCGTTCCGGCATACAGATACGGATGCTGCGAGATGTAGCTCAACTGACGGAACCAGCTCGCTTCCTCCACCTGACTGCGATTAATCCCGTCAAGCAGAATCCGTCCTTCTTTTGGATCCGCGAGTCCGGCAATCAACTGTAAGACAGTCGACTTACCGGCACCACTGCGACCGATCAACGCCACCTTTTGATACGGTTCAATCGCAAGTGTCACGTCTTGTAAGGCAAAGCGTCCTTCTTGATACGTAAAATCAACTTCATCCAAGACGATTCGTGGTGGACGGTTCATCGCAAGTTCTGATTGACCGAAGGCAACAGGACGATCGTCTGCTGTTAGTTCGGCTGCGATCTGTTTCGCTGCCGCGACACTACCTCGTCCCGTATGGAAGGCAGCTCCCATCTCTTTTAAGGCAAGATAGTATTCTGGTGCCAACACGAGCATCAGGAACGCCGGGATGAAGGTAATGCTTTGGAACAAAATCAAGCGCAGACTGACTTCAAGTGCAATCATTCCCATGCTGAGCATCGAGATGAACTCAAGCATCAACGACGACAAGAAGGCGAGCTTCAAGACCGTTAACGTCGCATCCCGGAAATCAAGACTACTTTTTTCGATGACGTCACGTTGTCGTTTCGCACGACCAAATAACTTCAAGGTCGTCAGTCCTTGCAACGTATCAAGGAACGTTCCCGAGAATGCCGTCATCTTCTCGAGTTGAGCATCCGCCCGCTTTTGCGTCATGATGCCGATGATGATGTAGAACAACGGAATGAACGGTGCTGTGATCATCATGACGAGACCAGTGATCCAGTCATAGCTGAATGCCGCGATCAAGACCATCAAGGGAACGATCGTCGTCTGGACGACTTTCGGCAAGTACTGACTGTAGTAGCTGTCCATCTCGTCTACAGCGTCGAGCAAGACACTGACCTTCTGTCCCGCTTGCCCTTGTAGCATCATCTCGACCGAACGACCTGTGTATTTCGCGACGAGTGCTTCCCGAAGCGCCTGCTTCATGTGTGCCGATAACGTCGTACCGAGACGACCGTTCCAATACGTCACGGCGACCCGGAGCAACAGCATTCCGAGGACGACGAGTAGTAACGGAATGACGGCTTCAAACGGTTGTTCTTTTAAGAAAATCCGATCGACCGTCAACACGATGCCGTACGATTGACCGATGACCGCAACCCCCATTAGGAAAGCTGCAATGATGAATTGAATGAGAATACTGCGTGGAATCTGGACGATTCCTTTTAATGGATTCATATACAAACGTCCTTTCACAAAGTGTGAACGACTTTTAGTGAATATTTTCACATATCGTACATTTAGTATACCGAATCCGGAACGGGGATGCCATGCAGATGCTGTCGAAAAGGTGTGACGGTTTTGTGAGAGCATAAAACTCGACAATTCTTTCGAATGAAACTATTATGGATATACATTATCCACGTTTAACGAAAGGGGACTTCTCATGCAAATGAAAACCGGGGTCGAGCAATCCGTCTACGCGATGTTGCTTTTGACCTTCCTTCCGGATCGCGCTGTGTTGCCCGGTGAATTCATCAGCCAGCAACTTGGTGCCTCGCCGACTTATTTCCAAAAGCTCTTACGAAAACTCGTCCAGGCGGATCTGTTGTATTCCGTACCGGGTGTCAAAGGTGGCTTTCGCTTACGACGTCCGGCAGACGAAATTCAAATCTTTGACATTTATCAAGCGATCGAGGGCAAGCAGACGTTGTATGTGTCAAGCGGTGTCTTTGAGGATTTGATGGGAATTCAGGAACAGGAAATCGGTCTACTCTCGAATCTGATGACAGAAGCGGAAGAGGCGTGGCAATCGACGTTGAAGCGCGAATCGATTGGCTCGATCCGTCAAGCAATCGACGCCTCCTGTCCACCGGAACATTTAGAACGGTTGCATGCGTTAATCACAGACCGGATGATGACACTTTAATGAACAGAAAGAGGTTTTTACTATGGTATTGAATCGTTATTTCGACTTATTCGACGCGTCACGCACGGACGCACAAGCTTTTGAGGATCTCGTTTCCTTATTCACGACAGACATCACGTTCGTTCTGAACGGACAACCAAAGCACGGCATCGACGCCTGGAAACAGTTCGTCCGTCATGTGTTCACGGCGAATCAGGATATTAAGCACATGTATGCGGGCTGGGAAGAAACAACACCCGGAACGTATGAAACACGCTGGGCAGTTTGCGGAAAACGGGCAGACGGTAGTGTCTTCACACAAGACGGAAAAGATATCGCACGTCTCGATGAAAACGGACGGATCGCTTACCTGGAGAACGTTCCAGATGATCCGACGATGTTCCGTTCATAAGATTACTTTTAAATACCAAAAAACCTGTGTTCCGCGAAAGCAGAACACAGGTTTTTTGGTATTTTTATAGGTTCTTCGCTTTGAATGTGTCTCCACCTTCGATCGTGCCGTTATCAAAGCCTTTTTGGAACCAACGTTCTCGTTGCGCTGATGTGCCGTGGGTGAAACTCTCCGGTACGACATATCCTTGTCCCTTCTCTTGTAACGTATCATCCCCGACAGCATTCGCTGCCGTCAACGCTTCTTCAAGATCGCCTTCTTCGAGCAAGTTTTCGCCTTGCGCATGATGCGCCCAGACGCCGGCATAATAATCGGCCTGTAGTTCGAATCGAACGAGGTACTTGTTGAACTTCTCCTCACTCATTTTCTCTCGAAGGGGCATGATCTCATCCGACTTTCCGAGTAACGTCTGGACGTGGTGTCCGACCTCGTGCGCAATGACATAAGCCATCGCAAAATCGCCCGGTGCCCCGTACTTCGTCTGCAGTTCATCATAAAAGCTTAAATCAATGTATAATTTCTGATCGCCGGGACAATAAAAGGGACCGACGGACTTCCCTGCTTGTCCGCAAGCCGAACTGACTTGATCCGTATATAAGACGAGCTTCGGTTCTTTATAGGTCTTACCATCCTCTTTGAATTCCTTCGTCCAGACCCGTTCCGTATCCGCTAAGACGACAGAGACGAAATCCGCTGCTTCTTTTTCCTGTGCTGTTTCTTCGTACGTCGTATTTTGCTGATCCTCACCGGTTAAGTCTCCGAGTAACTCAGCTGGATTACCGCCCATCAAGGTGATGACGATCAGCAGGATGATTCCGACACCACCACCGATGCCGGCGATTCCTTTCCCACCCATTCCTCGCCGATCCTCAACGTTTGAACTCCGTTCTCTTCCCTTCCATTTCATGCGCTTTCCTCCTACTCGTTTCGTTGTAGGTCTTTACCCGAAAGCATTCGTCCGTAACGCTCCGTCTTAGGATGGACGTTCCTTCTCGTATTCATTGCTAAAATAAGTACATCCATTTCTAGGAATATCGCCCTCCTGTAGAGAAGAAGTTCAGCACGGATTTTCGCAGAAAGGAGTTGTCCGATGCACTCGTTCCGTCAACACCTCAAGAACTTCATGCATACGTACCGTAAGGACATCCTTGTCCTATCTGGTATGTTTGTATTCATCCTAATTTATAGCTTTCCGTTGTTTCGTTCCGGTATGGTGACGTTTAGCGATCTATCCTTCGGACTATCCTCCCATCGCTACTTAGAAGAAATTTATGGGGCTTGGAACAACCGCTGGAGCACGACGACGCTTCTGAATGTCGCACGATTGCTCTACATCCTACCGTTTTATGTACTCAGTCTATTGTTTGGCTCATCCGGTCCCGTCTTGATCAAGTCATTCATCATCGGACTGTTGACGATCTCTGCTTTATCGATGTTCGCTTTTACGAAACGGCTCCACTCGGTTTATGTCTCGAAGCACTTTTCTTATCTCTCACTGATTGCCTTTGCGATTGCCGCGTTGTTTTATGCCTTGAACCCGTGGGTGATTACGCGGATTCAACATATCTATTTATTATGTGGCTATTCCGTCTTCCCTTACGCTTTGATGTTGTTCTTCAACATCTTCGACCCGAAGTTTCGGGAACAGCTCGATCCTGGTTTCCGTTTGTCTGATCGATTGAGTCGACGGACATGGATTGATATCACCGGACTATCGATCGTCTTTGCCTTCATGGCGGCGGGGATCCATTATTTCTTCTTCTCGCTGATCTATATGGGAATCATGGTCGGACTCATTTTCCTAAAGACAAGTTGGACGCGTCGCAAAGAACGGATTTGGTCGTCGTTACTATGGTTTTATGCTCGGGCGACTTGTGCGTTTGGTCTCGTTTTTCTACTATTCAATGGATATTGGTTCTTGATGTACGTCGGCTCGATCCTGACTGGATCACAAGCTTCACAACACAATATCAATGTCTCTGATACGTTGATGTTGTTCAGCCGACACTCGAGCTGGACGAACGTTTTATTTTTAACGAGCTACTGGTGGCCGATGTTTGATTTGACTACGTTACCGCTGACGTTTTGGATTGCTGGCGCGATTACACTTTTACTCATCTTGCTAGGAGCCGTCGTCGCGTATCGGCAACCGATCCATCTGTTCTTTAGTCTGCTTGCGATTCCGCTGATCGTCTTTGCGACCGGTACCCATGAACAAGTTGCCGATGCGTTTGTCCTGTTCGTGACGAAGACACCGTTGATTGGTGCGATGTTCCGCGATCCGAATAAGCTAGTTGGTCTCTTGATGGTCAGTTACAGCTTGTTGCTCGCCGTCGGATTAAATGCCGTCTTTATCCGTGCGTCCCGGACGATTCCACCGAAGTTGTACCGGGTCGTCTCGATCGTCGGTACGCTGATCGTCGTCGCCTGCTTTTTCCTCCCTTACCGGACTGTCTATATGGAAGGTTTTTATCATCCGGTCAAGATGCCTAAGGAATACACGGCTATCCAAGAAGAAGTCAATGGGAAGTGGTTGCAATTCCCGATTGCAGACGAGATGACGCAACCAAGTACCGGCATCGCGACTCCACGCTGGAATCAAAATCCACGAAAAGGTGGCGAAATCAAAGCTACGGGTGACGTACAAGTCTATACGTCGGCACACGATACCGTCTTTCATCATGAAGGAGCATCACCGACGATTGGTTACATGATGACGTTCATGCAATATCTACTCGACACCGGTCGCTCGGAACAAGCTGGACAGATCGCGAAAGCATTCGGATTGAAGCAATTCGCCTACCGGGATGAGTACACGGGGATGAAGGACCGACAAGACTTCAATCTAAAGGTTCTGCAGGAACAACGTGATCTCGTACAAACGAAACAAGTCGGCTTGTTCACCTTATTCGACTTGATTGCACCGCTCGATACCCGGACCGTTCCACAATTGATGTTGACCCCTTATGGACTCGAACGGTCGATCAGTTATCCGACACTGGCTGGCTACAATCTCGGTCGTCAATCGATTTTATATGCGACACAAGCACATCAGGATAGCCTCTCCTGGATGAAAAAGGGTGATATCGTCGAAATGATCGAGGAAAACGACCTTGTTCTCAGCCAAGTACCGGACGAATACTACTGGAAACCGTTCGATGCGATTGATTCAGCCAATGCCTTCCTGAACTGGGGTAAGACGTTTCTCGCCAACAACTGTCTCTTATACACATCTCCGAGCCCA
>NZ_WBYY01000175.1:0-6731 GCF_048985645.1 Exiguobacterium sp. A1_3_1
CTAGCGGACGTGACGAAAGATACGACAGCAGATGCCGGTGCTGTCAAGTTGATCGAAAAAGCACATGAAGGAACGCTCGCTTACATTCGTCAAGAAGTCGGGTCGATCAATGATGATATCCAGAGCTTCTTCGCTCTCGCGCAAGACGATGATTCCGTTCAGTTCGTAACGAACGCTCAAAAATGGTATGTCGAGAAACAACTCAAAGAAAATGCCGATCTTGCGAAATATAAAGATCTCCCGTTGTTGTCAGCTGGTGCACCATTCAAGACAGGTGGTCGTAACCAAGTCAACGCGTCCGATTACACGTTGATCAAAAAAGGACCAATCGCACTCAAGAACGTCGCCGATCTTTATGTTTATCCGAATACACTCGAAGTCGTCAAAGTAACAGGTGCTGACGTCAAAGACTGGCTCGAGATGTCTGCGGGGCAATTCAACCAAGTCGGCGGTGAGCAAACGAACTTGTTGAACAAAGATTTCCGTAGCTACAACTTCGATATCCTCGACGGATTGACGTATGAAATTGATATCACAAAACCAGCGAAGTTTGACTATAACGGTGTCGTCGTCAATAAAGACGCAAACCGTGTTCAAAACATCAAGTATCAAGGCAAAGCGATCGCAGACGATCAAGAATTCCTTGTCGCTACAAACAACTACCGCGCAGGCAGTGCGACGTTCCCAGGTCTTGGTGGCGGAAAGAATATTGTCTACAAATCGGCCTACGAAACACGTAACGTCATTTCGGACTTCATCAAAGCGAAACAACCGGTTGATTATAAAGCCGATGACAACTGGTCACTCGTCGCAAGCAAACCGATGACGGTCAGCTTTGATTCAGCGGTTGCAGCTGCGCCGTACGTCAAGCGGTATGAAGGCATCACGAACACAGGTGAAACACGTCCAGGTGAGACAGGTACGTTCCTTAAATTCAATATGAACGTGCCGATGAAAAACTTCACGGTCTCGGCAAAAGCAGTTAAACCAGGTGCGAAAGTCGTTACTGGTCAAGCCGTTCCAGGTGCGAAAGTCACGGTTAAACTCGGCGAAAAAGTCCTTGGTACAGCAACAGCAAACGAAGCGGGTCAATACGAAGTCGTGACACGTCCGCTCAAATTGCGTGACAAGTTGACGATCGTCTCTGAACTCAGCTTCATGAAGACAGAAACGAACGTCACAGTCGGAACAGGTGTCGTTGCGACACCAGCGATCGATAAAAAGTCAGCAGTCTACGGTTCAACGGTCCTCCGCGGTAAAGCAACGGAAGGTCTTGACGTGACGCTCTATAAAGGATCAACGAAAATCGCAAAAGCGAAAACGACGGTAAGCGGCTTCAAGATTGCGGTCAAGAAGGGTCTAACGACAGGCACGTACACGGTCAAGTCGACAGATATCTCGAACAAGATCACGAAAAAAGCGTCGTTCACGATCAAGAACACGTATCCGGTCAAAAAATGGTCAGGCAAAAAGACGTTGACAGGTAAAGTCGAAAAACGACAAATCGTCCGCCTCTACCAAAAAACAGAAGCTGGTTATCAATTGATCGCTCAAGACGTGGCGGATCAGCACGGGAACTATGTCTTGAAGATGCGTAAGGCATTGACGAACGGCTCGTACAAACTCAACATCTATACAGCGAAAGATCATCTTGATCAGTCACGTTACTTCATCACGAAGTAACATCTCACTCGGATGTCTGCATATGCAGGCATCCGTTTTTATTTGATTAGATACGTGCGTTGTGAGAGCAGAAACCGTTTAATGCGTTCGTAGATGGTTGCTTGCTCGACTGTTAATTGATCCGTCGCGTGAGACATGTAGAGTTGTGACGTAACGGTAAACACATCGTCTGTGATGAAGGGAAGTCCCATCTCGCGACAGACGGAGACAGGAACGAAGCTGAAATAGCGTTGTTGGCGTAAGGCGAGTTGCAGTGAGACGTCATCAATATAGTGCGAGGTATCGGCATAGATGTTTAGTTCCGCCATCTTCAATTGGATGAAGCGGTTGTAGTCCTTATTGTGGGAGGGAAACAAAAAGGCAGTCTCCGTTGCATCCGTATAGAGCGCCGTGATCGCTTCTTTCTCTGAATAAGAAGCAGGATAGGTGATGACAATCTCCTCTTCCACGATCGGTTCACTCGTAATGAGCGGATGTTTGAGTTCCATGAAGCTGATCGAGAAATGGAATTCTTGATGAAGCAGACCGCTTAAAATGTCGCGGTTCGAGAGGATATCCGAATTGAACAAGGGCGCCGTCTGCGGCAGGAGAAATTCTCGTAGAATCAATTGGATGAAACGACCATGCGAACTGGCAAGACTGAGTGTCGTTTCAGAAGAGGCATCATTTCGTATCATTCTTTCCTGGACCCGTGTCAGCTCGTGTTCGATTTTTTCGACTGATTGTAGCAGAAGTCGTCCATTGTCGGTCAAGCTGATCGTTCTACCTTTTCGATGAAACAACGTCGTGTTCAATTCACGTTCCAGTTTTTTGATCGTCGCACTGAGGGCGGGTTGGCTGATGAATAATCGTTCGGCAGCACGCGTCACGTTCAATTCCTCCGCGACGTGACGAAAATAATTCAAATGTAAGAGTTCCATGATATCCTCCTGACATAAGCTATAGGTTATTAAAATATATAAATATATATATTTCTGTTTATGATGAAACCAGTATATCGTAATACCAGAGGTGATAGAAATGAAAATCGGAATTTACGGAGCAGGATCACTAGGAACCATCATGGGAGCTTACTTGAGTCAACAGTATGCGGATGTCGATCTGATCGATACGAATCGCGCACATATCGAAGCGCTAAACACAACAGGCGCGCATGTTATTGGACCAGATTTGACGCAAGCGGTCCATGCGATGCATCCGGATGACATCACGGAGATGTACGATATCGTATTGTTGCTGACGAAGCAGGTCTACAATGAACCGGTTCTGGCGAAAGTCCGGACGATCTTGAAGGAAGACGGGATTCTCGTCTCCTTGCAAAACGGTGTACCGGAAGAATTCATTCAACAACAGATTCCACGCGAACGTATCATTGCGGGATCCGTCGAGTTCGGAGCGACGTACGTCGGACCAGGTGAGTCACGTCTGACATCGGATTACGAGCACTTCAAGACATATGCGATGCAAATCGGTGAACTGAACGGGAAGAAGACGAACCGGATCATTCACTTGAAGGAAATCCTTGATCACATCGGTGGAACGGAAATCTCTGATAATCTACCGGGAACGAAATGGTCAAAACTCGTCATTAATAGTACGTTCAGTGGGTTATCCGCTGCGTGTAACGGTACGTATGGCGACGTTCTCGATCATCCGATCTTGTTACGGGCAGCGATTCATACGATGCAGGAAGTCGTTGAAGTCGGTCACGCCCACGGCATCACATTCGCGCCGATGAGTACGTTTGAGCCGGCAGCCTACGCAACACTAGACGATATCGATGAAAAATTGAGCACCGTGCCACAATTGATGCACGGGTCGCGTGACTTAGAGGCGAGCATGTTGCAGGACTTACAAAAAGGGCAACCGACCGAAATTCGTTTCATCAATGGGATCGTCACGATGTATGGCAACACGTACGATATCAAAACACCATTCAACTCACTCATTCAAGAAATCGTCGAAGAAGCCCAAGCAGCGAAGACGGTTCCGGATTTTGAAACAAGTGTCGCACGCTTTGCCGCATTGTTAAACGCATAAAGGAGGGATTCAGATGAGACAGGAAGATGTAAAAAATATCGTCGCGACACCGATCAATGCACCGGTCTTTCCAGCGGTCGATATCTTCTTTCGGAATCGGGAATACTTGAACATCATCTATGAGACGGACATCGAAGCCTTACAAGCAGTCGTTCCGAAACCGCTCGAGGTGCTGAGTAATCAGATCAAGTTTGAGATCATCAATATGCCGGATAGCACGGGTCTTGGGAGTTATCTCGAGTGCGGGCAAGTCATTCCGGTTCGGTATCAAGGCGAGGTCGGTGAGTTTTATCTCTCAATGTATGTCAACAATCAGCCGGCGATCGCCTCTGGTCGTGAAGTAGCTGCGTTTCCAAAGAAGTATGGTTCACCCCGGCTCTATCTCGACAATGATGTACTCGTTGGAACGCTTGACTATCATTCACTTCGTGTCGCCCAAGCGACGATGGGATACAAGTATGTTCCGATGGCGGTCGAAGAAGCACAATCGATCATCGGTGCGCCGCAGTTCATGCTCAAACAGCATCGCGGTTATCAAGGCGAGTTGATCATCTCCGAACTGACGCGGAGTCAAATCACGGATCTTGAGATTAAAGAAGCATACCGTGGACCGGCGCGACTTCAGTTATTCGAACATGTCATGGCACCACTCGCTGACTTCCCTGTTCGGAAGATCGTCGATGCCCAGCATATCATCGCTGATCTTCGACTTGGTGGACCTGCGAAACTGTATGATTATTTAACGGATTAACGACGCTCTAACATTAACGACCTCCAAAATGGATGGTCGTTTTGTTTTACCCCAAAAACTGGCATACTGAATTGAGAGGGGGAAACGACTATGCGACAAGTCATTGTGTTACCGTATCAATCAGAATGGGCGAACGAATACGCACGAGAAGCGGACCGGTTACGAGACGTGTTCGGAGCACGTCTTAAGCAGATCCATCATATGGGGAGCACATCAGTTCCAGGACTCGCAGCAAAACCGATCATCGATATCCTACCCGTCGTCGATGCGCTCGAGGGGATCGAGCAGTTCGATGCACAGATGGAAGCAATCGGTTACGAAGCGAAAGGTGAATTCGGGATGCCGGGGCGTCGGTACTACCGAAAAGGTGGCGACGAACGGACGCATCATATTCATCTCTATGCGGCGGGAAATCGAGAAATCATGCGTCATCTTGTCTTTCGGGATTACTTACGTACCCATCCAGAAGAAGCCGCCGCTTACGGAGCATTAAAGCAACAATTAGCGGCGACATATCCGCTTGATATCGAAGCCTATATCGCCGGCAAGGATGCGTTCGTCAAGGAACTCGAACAACGTGCGATTGCTTGGGGGAATGCGCATGACTGACTGGGAACATGCCCTCATCCGCCATGTCGGCGTTGGTGTGAAGACGTCGAAAGCATTATTTGAGAAGATCGAGGTGCAGGATTGGGACGCGCGACCAATCCCCGGGAAACGGACCGTCGGTGAAGTCGCTGTCCATCTCGCTGTATTGCTCGAAGCCGATTTGTTGCTGGCAGAGGGGGCGACGGCTGAAGCAATGCAGGCGTTTTATGCGACACCGGTTCCGCGCGATCAGTTAAATGAGCGAATCAATCGTGCGTTTACTGTCTATCAAGAAAAAGTCACGACCGGATTTACGACGCGTCCGACGTACTGGGGAGTTACCGACTCGATGAATGGCTGGGCAATCGAGGCAGCCGTACATCTCTATCATCATCGATCCCAGTTATATGATTACTTGAACATCCTTGGGTATGAGCTAGAGATCTCGTTATTTGAATGAATGGAAGTAGGGGTAGTGTATGGAATATATCGTTGAAACGTCAGCCGGTCGCTTTGATACCCGACTGACAGGAAGTGGGGACGTCACCTTCGTCCTCGATCACGGGATGATGTCGAATCGGCACCAGTGGGGCTGGTTACGGACTGAATTATTGAAACGGGGACGGGTCTTTGAATATTCGCGTCTCGGATATGGGCGGTCGAGTCGTGGCAAAAACAAACGACTCTTTACGCACCAAGCGGATGAGTTAGCAGATGTTTTACGGATATTAAACATCAAAGGACCGTATGTCTTCATCGGGCACTCGCTCGGCGCCTATATCTCGCTCGCAAGTGGACGACTGTTTGCAGACGAGACACGCGGTATCGTCTTGCTCGATCCGTCGCACCCGGATGTCGATGCAGCATTACCGAACTGGTACGAACGAACACAAGAAGAGTGGAATCGATTCCTCTATTTCCTTAGTCACGTCCGACCAATCGCCTGGATGATTCCTGACCGACTGGGCAAAAAGATGTTTAGTGTCTTACCGGAAGCTGATCAATTACCGATGTGGCGGCATTTTGCGGCACCTGGACATTGGCGGGGAACGCTCGACGAATGGCAAACGGTCGAGGAGAACAATCAGATGATTCTATCGTTGCTTGAAGACGTGACACAGCCGGTTCTCGTCCTGTCTGCTTCGAACTGGGCAGGGGGCATGCCGGAAAGTTGGTTGAACCCAGCATTGACCGAACAAATCAATACGGCTCACGCTGCGTTCGCCGACAGTTTACCGAACGGGATGTATCACGTGATTGCGGACACGAATCATTACACGATTGCCGGGTTTTCACACGAGGCGGCAGAGCGGATAACGGATTTGATCGGGACAACATGGGATTTACCGATTCAAAGTCAGTAGTAAGATTACGCTTTTTCGTTTCGCTCGAATTATTTTCCTGGCACAAGCATCGCGCCGCTTCACTTCGTTGCAGGGTCGCTCCTGCTTGTATTTCCTAGGAAGCGATTCCGAGCGAAAAAACGTTTTTTTCTTAACTGACGGAGCTGACTTTAAAGTCAGTATCTACAAAGAATGACGCGTCACACGCCACTCCTACAGAAAAAGCGCATTATGTGCTGTCAGAGACAAACAAGACCCGCTTTCCTACTTGAGGGAAGCAGGAAGACTGGCTTGTGTCTCGCCTGAGGAAAGGGCGTGAGTAGATG
>NZ_WBYY01000176.1:0-6666 GCF_048985645.1 Exiguobacterium sp. A1_3_1
TCGTGGGCTCGGAGATGTGTATAAGAGACAGAGATAAGGGTGGCAGATCATCATTCTGCCACCCTTATTTTTGTAGAGATTGACTTTTGAGTCAGCCCCTTTTCTGGTGAGACGATTCATCCATTCGTTCGACGACGACTGTAGATGAGGAGTGTTAGCAGGAAAATTAAACTAAGCGCAACGAGTACAGAGAGTGAAGCGACGTTCCAGCCGATGACTTCGAGTAGAACACTGACCGCAACTGTCAAATAGAAGATACCGAGATACTTTTTGACGAACGGACTTTCGAAATGCGTCAACTGCTTCGCGCCAATCGGTGCTCCGAGCAAGGCGCCGACAATCAGCATGATTCCAACGAGGATATCGATATTCGTGCTCGCGACCGTATAGTTGACGAGTCCCGATAGGACGATCAGTAACGCGGAGGCAATACTCGTTCCAACCGCACGTTTCAACTCATAGCCAACAATCCCGACGAGTAACGGTGTGATGATGAATCCACCGCTGACACCGAGAAGCGAAGAGATGAATCCAGCGAACAGACCAGTAAAGGCAAGGGCAAGATATCGATTTTTCCAACCTGTCTGTTCTCCGGTCGTTGCTTTCGGACGTAAGAACTTATTCGCGAAGTAGAGTAGGAGTCCGATATAAACGATCGAGATGACGAGATGAGCACCGTTGACTTCCTCTAAACGAAGGACAAGTGGTGTCGCGATCGTCGAACCGATGATTCCAACGCCCCCGACGACAAGGCTATCGCGCCAGACGACATTTTTAAGGCGTAAGTGAGAGAGCGTACCTGAAACCGTTGATCCGAGAGTCAACATGAGACTGGTCGCGATCGCAACGCTTGGAGCATATCCTAAAATGAGTAGTAGGGGCGTCAAGATGATACCGCCACCGATTCCGAAAAAGCCGGAGATGATTCCAATGAAAAATCCGAGGATTAAGAAATAATAAAAAGCGAGATCCATGTACAGTCTTCCTTTCCTTTTCTTCTCTATTCTTCACTTAGTATGGCAATGAATGAGAAGAATGTAAAAGGGGACGGCTCCTTCAAGGGGGTTGAAGGAGCCGTTAAGGGGAACTTATTCTTTTGACGCGGCGACTTCTGCGGCTGCATCGATACCGGTATTGGCCTTGACTACGATACGTTCGAAGTTACCGGCAACTTCGTTCGATTTCGTCAACAATGTTCCGACGATGGCTCCGAGGAAGCCAAGCGGGATGGAGACGATTCCTGGATTCGTCAGCGGGAAGAGGGCTTCCCCGACGAACAAGGCTGAACCGTCGACTGCCCAAAGGTTTGGACTGAGTGCGACGAGAATCAGTGAAGAGAATAACCCGACGACCATACCTGTGACAGCTCCGCCAGTATTGAAACGGCGCCAGAAGATCGTCAAGAGAATAACTGGCAAGTTGGCACTTGCCGCGACAGCAAAGGCAAGCGAAACGAGGAACGCGACGTTCATCGTTTGCGCGAACAATGCCAGTACCATCGAAATCAAGGCGACGGCGATGGAAGCGAGTCGTGCTGCCGTCATCTGTTCTTTTTCCGTTGCTTGTCCTTTGCGAAGAATATGACTATAGAAATCATGGGCAAAGGCGGATGCTGCGGATAAGACGAGTCCCGCAACAACGGCGAGGATCGTCGCAAAGGCGACTGCAGCGACGAACGCGAAGAGTAAATCGCCACCGAGTGCTTGGGCAAGAAGTGGTGCCGCCATGTTACCAGCAGCATTGGCAGCAATGATATCTTCAGAACCGACGAAAGCAGCGGCACCAAAGCCGAGGAAGATCGTCAAGATATAAAAGGCACCGATGATCCACGTCGCATATACGACGGATTTACGAGCAGTCGGAGCATCCTTAACAGTAAAGAAACGAATCAAGATATGTGGTAATCCAGCCGTTCCGAGAACGAGTGCGAGATTCAATGAAATCGTATCGAGCGGTAATTTGAACTTGTTTCCGGGATTCAAGAATGAATCACCGAGCGGTGTCGCTTGTTTGACTTCTGAAAACATCTTGAAGATCGAAAAATCGAACTTGGCGAAGACCATGAACGAAATGACAGCTGTTCCTGCCATCAAGAGAATCGCTTTGATGATTTGGACCCATGAGGTCGCCGTCATACCACCGAAGACAACGTAGACGGTCATCAAGATACCGACGATGATGACACTTGTCGTGTAAGGAATTCCTAATAACAGTTCAATCAAGGCACCCGCACCAACGAGTTGCGCAATCATATAGAAAATCGAGATCGCGATTGAGTTCATGGCAGCGACTCCTCGAACTTTTGAAGCATTGAAACGAGCGGCAATCATATCCGCCATCGTGTACTTCCCAAGGTTCCGAAGTGGTTCGGCAACGAGGTACAAGACAACCAGATAGGCAACGAGGAAGCCGATCGAGTAGAAGAATCCGTCGAATCCGGCTAAAGCGATCATTCCAGCAATTCCGAGGAACGAGGCAGCAGACATATAGTCGCCGGCAATCGCCATCCCGTTTTGTGCACCAGTGAGTCCACCATCCGCTGTATAAAAGTCGTTAGCAGTTTTTGTTTTACGAGCAGCAAAGTATGTAATGACGAGCGTCAAACCGACGATCGCCGCAAATAAGGCAACGGCAGTATAATTCATTTCGACTCCTCCTTGATCTGTTCGACGAGTCGATCAAAGGCACGTGCTTTTTTGCTGTACATCATGCAGAACGTCCACGTCATGATGAACTGAGCAAAAGCGAAGATCCAAGCACCTGTAATATCACCGAACACCGGCTGATTTAAAATCGTGAAGTAGCTTGTTAAAATCGGAAGCGTAAAATAAAAAATAAGACAGAAACTGATGGCTGGAAGAATGAAGCCATTCTTTTGACGCATCAATTGTTGAAAAGTAGCGCTCTCGACGATTGCTGGAGCGGATTGAGTCGCTTCATTTTTTTGAACTTCGGACACTTGATGCATGAGGACGCCTCCTTTAAGGAATGAATGTAAATTCATTATAAGGATGTCGTTTCTGGAAAAGCTATCCTAATTTTTAAGAAGAAAAGCTCATTATTATATTAATATTGGTCATACCAATTTAATGTAAGCGTTTGCAATATTGAACATTGTTTGAACGTTATTTTTATATATTAATTATATCGAAAAATGATTCAAAAGACCTAGTACCCGGAAAATGAGAACAACTTAAAAAGCCTGCCTATGGAAGCATAGACAGGCTTGAGTCATTTTTCAGATGGACGTTCGATCTTATCTTCGATTTCCCGTAAATGATCCGCACGTTTTGAGAGCGCACGACGCTTCAGCCATTCTTCCGTACCGCGACTGACTCCCCAGATGGCGAGTAAAATCAAAAATAGAAGGACAAGACGCATCGGACGTTCAAGGAACGTGGACCATTCCTTTCCGATTAGCGAGAAGATGATGACGACGATCAGACGACCGGCACCAGCAGCGATCAAATACGTCCGCAGCGATAGTTGAATCATGGCGGAAATGGACGTGATGATGAACGCAGGCATGAAAGGAAGTGAAAAAAAGAATCCGAGTGAGATGGGACTCATGTGACGAACACGTTCGATCCACTGTTGTGCGGCATGGTGTTTTTCAAGCCAACGCGTAACCGGACGACGAAATAGATATCGAATACAAGCGAAGACGACGAGTGATCCAAGCATGCTCCCGACCCATGATACGAGAACACCCATACCAAAACCATAGGTTGCCGCATTCGCGGAAATGATCAGGACGAGTGGCAGGAAAGGAAATAGAGACTCAAGAAACGGGGCAATCAAACCGGTGGCAGCTCCTCCAGGTAAGTCTTGGAGAAAGAAAATCATCTGCTCGATCCAGTCACGAAGTGTATGGAGCATTCGGAATCCTCCTTGCGAGATGTACTACTGTGTTTTATTTTACCTCTTTCTGATTCAGAAAGGGAATGAAATTCCTTGAAAGGGATTCAGGAATTGTAGATTGTACATTCGAAAGGGAGTTGGTATTATACTTAAATGGGTGCGTTTTGCAGGCGTTCCCAGCTAGTCAATAGCTAGACGCTTCGTTTGCCAACGTTCGTTTTACTGCAAAAAACTGACATGGGGGCTAATGAGGAATATGAAACCTTATCGCGTACTATTATTTTATAAGTATGTTCCGATCGAAAATGCGGAACAGCTAACGAAAGAGCATCTTGCTTACTGTAAAGAGCTCGGTATTAAAGGTCGGATTTTGATCGCACCAGAAGGAATCAACGGCACACTCTCTGGAACGGTCGAACAAACGGAACAATACATGAAGGACTTGACGGCGGATCCACGATTCGCTGACATCGAATTCAAAATCGATGAAGTCGAAGAGCACGCCTTCAAAAAGACGTTCGTCCGTTACAAAAAAGAACTCGTCACATGGCGTTTTGAGGATGAATTCAACGTACCAGAAGAACACGCTGCGTATCTTGAACCAGCAGAGTGGAAAGAAATGATGAAACAAGATGATGTCGTCATTCTCGATGTACGCAACAACTATGAATACGACCTCGGACACTTCAAGAATGCTGTAAAAGTCGATGTCGAGGCTTCACGGGAATTCCCGGAGTGGCTTGACGAGAACGAGCATTTGTTTGAAGGAAAAAAGGTTCTCACATACTGTACGGGTGGTGTTCGTTGTGAAAAATTCACGGCGTACTTCCGTAAACGGCAACAGAGTGATGATATCTTCCACCTAAAAGGCGGAGTCGTCATGTACGGAAAAGATGAACAGACGCAAGGAGAAGACTGGGAAGGCGAACTATACGTCTTTGATGAGCGTGTACAAGTTCCTGTCAATGCCGTCAATCCTTCTGTCGTCTCAGAATGTTACTACTGTGGAAAACCGGAGACGCGCTACGTTAATTGTGCAAACCCGGAATGTAATCGACAGCACTTCTGCTGTGAAGAATGCGAACCAAAAGTCATGCGTTCGTGTTCCGATGAATGCCGGGAGCATCCGCGTAACCGTTATGAAAAAGAGCAACAAGAAGAATTAGTATAAGGCACGCGTAAAAAGCCGGAGGATTTCTTTAGTAGAAATCGCCCGGCTTTTTGTGTATTCACGAGGAAGGAAACAAGTAACGCAAAACATCCGGTAAACGCTCGGCCCAGGCCGTTTCATGATGAATCGCTTCCGGGATGATCGTATAGCGACTTTGAGTAAGTTTCTGTTCGACCGCGCGTGCTAAGACATCATTTGTGTGTAAATAATCCGTTTCGGTCATCGGACCACTCACTTCTTTTGTCCCGACATCCATATAACAGCGATGGGCAGTAGACAGCGATGGACTGCGCTCGATGAATTCAAGGAGTGAGGAGAAGTTTGCCCATCCGGCAGTCGACAGGGCAGCGACGCGCGTGATGACTTCCGGATACGCGAACAATCCATAGAGCGAGATGACGCCACCCATCGAGCTGCCAATCATCGTCGTATCGTCAGGGCGTGTCGCGTAGTTGGCATCAATGTATGGTTTTAGCTCGCGGATGATCCAGTCCATGTAGACCTTACCGTTTCCCCCGATCGACTTCCGGTGCGAAGGATAAGCGGTCCGCATCAATAAAGCTTCATCACTCCAAGGAGCGTAGTCGTCGTAACGATCCATTCCGTCTTCTGGACTGTCGATCGCGACGACCATTGCCGGAATCTGTGTTTGTTGTAGCGCAAGATGAATCTCCCAGCCTTTTCCGAACGAGGCGGTTTCTCCACTGAAGACGTTTTGTCCATCGTGCATATAAATCACCGGTAACGCTTCAGAAGGATCTAAATGGGGCGGACGATGAATCCGAATCGTCCGGAGAGCTTGTGATGTCGGTAGCGTCATTTCAATTTCCGTAATCGACAATAGAGTCACGACCTTTCAAAGATTTGCGTAATGCGCGGTACAATTGCGTCCGTTGTGTTTTCCGCCGACATAGAGTGCATGGTCGGCTTGACGGAGTGATTCTTCGAACGTTCGTTGATATCTTTCCTCCACTGTGTCAATTCCGAGGCTGACGGTTAAGGACAGTCGGTGACCATCGACGAGGAAGGGACGATCCATGACCGCATGGCGGACCGTCTCGGCAATCTGGATAGCAGCCTCTTGACTACCATTTCGCAACAGTAGCACGAATTCCTCCCCGCCATAACGAGCAGCAAAGACATCATCATATTGCAATTGGATCGCCTGGATACGTCGACCGAGTTCACGAAGGACGAGATCGCCCACTTTATGACCGTACGTATCATTGACACGTTTGAAATGATCGATATCGAACAGGATCAAGGAGAGCGGATAGCAGTCAGCGGCAAATTCCTGCCGACCGTGTTCATAAAAAGCCCGACTATTCGGTAACTCGGTCAAGGCATCGGTCCGACTTTCCGTATAGAGTTGGACCGTTTCACGTGAGCGTTCTAAGACGCGACAAAAGATACGGAGCAAACGAGATAATTCGTCGGCATTCGTCGCATCATAGGCGTCTGCGACTTGATGGAACAGGATGATCGAAACATCGACCTCACCGCTCGTAATCGAAGGAATCGCTAACATCGAGTGACGATCGACAGGCAATCCGATTTGAATATCGTTTCCCCAGTCGCAACGCAGCCCATAGATGATCGGGGTATGCAAATCGTCGGCTGACAAGGAATGAAAC
>NZ_WBYY01000177.1:0-6645 GCF_048985645.1 Exiguobacterium sp. A1_3_1
AAGTCGTTGCGCGAACAAAAGATCCTTCAACACATGACAGTCAAGGTTGACTATATCTCGAAAAAAGGGGAATTGCTTGAGAACGGAGATTCGCTCTTCGTGAAGCTGTAAGATGGATTGAAAAACAAGATGTGCGGTTCCCTTTCGATTTGTTATACTGGAAATACTTGTAATGAATAAGGGGGAACTTTCATGAAACCACCACGTTTACAAAAAGGGGATAAGATTGCCATCGTCTCACCGGCGTCTGCTGTCGCAGCATACGTACCGCGTCGTCTCGCCCGCGGTATCGCAACACTTGAAAAAATGGGCTTTGAGGTCGTCTTGATGCCGAACGCAACAGCTGTCCATAGTCATACGGCAGGAACGATCGGGGAACGGCTACAAGATTTACATATGGCGTTCGCTGATCCGTCGATCAAGGCGATCATCTCGACGATCGGTGGGTTTAACTCGCACCAGCTACTCGACGAACTCGATTATGAATTAATCCGGAACAATCCGAAGATCTTCGTAGGTTACAGCGATATCACGGCACTGTTTGCTGGGATCTATCAGCAGACAGGATTGACGACGTTCGTCGGACCCGCACTGCTGACGCAGTTCGGTCAATTCGATGGTCTTGATCCGTATACAGAAGAATCGTTCAAACGTACGTTCATGCAGACGGAGCCGATTGGTCGGATCGAAGCGTCTGAGGAGTGGACAGATGAGGTTTTACGCTGGGATGTCGCGGACGACCGAAGACGAGAACATCAAGTGAACGCAGGGTACACGATCGTTAAGACCGGTGTCGCAGAAGGTCCGATTCTGACGGGGAACACGGGAACACTTTTACTGCTTGCCGGAACACCTTACTTGCCATCGTTTGACGGTGTCGTCTTGATGCTTGAGGATGACGAGAGTGAGACACCAGAAACGATCGACCGGTATTTCACGCAATTGCGACACATGGGTGCGTATGACAAGATTGCGGCACTCGTCGTCGGACGCTTCCCGCGAAAAGTCGATTTTGACCCGGACTTCCCGCTCAAGGACATCATTCTGCGCGCGACGCGAGGCTATGATTTCCCGATCATTCTCGATGCGGACTTCGGGCATACGGATCCCGTCACGACACTCGCGAATGGGGTGCAGATTCGTGTCGAAGCAACGGATTCGGTGACACTCGATGTGTTAGAGGCAGCCGTCGAGTAAAAAGGTCTGCACGACGCCTTGAAATTTGGTACACTGTACCATGGAATCACGATCTTGAATCGTGACGAATCTCCTGCTGAAAAGCACGAAAGGTTGGTCAAACATGCAAAAAACTGGTCATATCTTATTAGAAGATGGAAATAAAATTGAATTCGAATTGTTCAACGATGAAGCACCGATCACGACTGAAAACTTCGAAAACCTTGCGAACTCGAACTTCTACGATGGATTGAACTTCCACCGTGTCATCCCAGGCTTCGTCTCACAAGGCGGATGCCCAATCGGAAACGGTACAGGCGGTTCAGGAAAAACGATTCCTTGTGAAACGTCAACATCATACCCACACAAACACAAGGCGGGTTCACTCTCGATGGCACACGCTGGTCGTAACACAGGATCAAGCCAGTTCTTCATCGTACACGAGCCACAACCGCACCTCGACGGCGTACACACGGTCTTCGGACAAGTGACTTCAGGTCTCGAACATGCACAAAAAATGAAGCAAGGCGCTGGCATTAAAGAAATCCGCGTCGAAGCGTAAGTTCTTGCTCCTCTTCGAACGTTCGAAGAGGAGTTTTTCTTTTTTTAGAACCGGGTACAATCAGTAAGGAAACTCAACTCGAAAAGGAGTGTTTGTCATGCGTTTAGAAGGAAAACGAATCATCCAAGTCGTCAGCAATGACTTCGAGGATTTAGAATTATGGTATCCTGTCCATCGTTTACGTGAAGAAGGCGCGATCGTCGACATCGTCGGTGAGAAGGCAGATGAGACGTATATCGGGAAGTACGGTGTTCCGATCAAATCGAATAAGACGTTCGATGAGATTAATCCAGCAGAATACGATGCGATTCTTGTTCCGGGTGGTTGGTCACCCGATCTGTTACGCCGCTTTGACTCTGTCCTGAACATGGTGCGTCATTTTGACCAGAACAAACAACCGATTGGTCAAATCTGCCACGCTGGTTGGGTGCTGATCTCTGCTGGCATCTTAAAAGGCGTCAACGTCACGAGTACGCCAGGGATCAAGGATGACATGACGAATGCGGGTGCGATTTGGCATGATGAAGCTGTCGTCGTCGACGGACATATCGTCTCGAGTCGTCGTCCACCCGATCTACCGGACTACATGCGTGCCTTCATCCAAGTGATGGAAGAACAAGCGTGATTCAGATGCAGGGGACGTCACGAGACGGACTCCTGCATTTTCATGGATTATGAAAAAAATGCAGTAATTCTGTGTGAGAAGGTGTAGAATGAATGAGTCTCAGTCGTTCATACTCCTGAGAGTTGTTGAAATTAGGAAGGTGTAGAATCACATGCTAGTAAAATATAAGAAGTTGAATGAACGGACCGCGATGGGGCTGATCGCCTTTTCGTGCGAAGTGAAGGATCCGAAGTATTTGCTTGAAACGGTTCAAGCCTATGAACAGGAAGAAGACCAACGCTTGTATTTGTACAAACAAGATGAGGATTTCGTCGGTGTCATCGGGTTTCAATTAATGGATGGCCATGCTGAATTGAAACATATCGCATTATCACCGTCTTTCCGTGGAGAACGGATGTCGTATCTCCTACTCGATGAAGCAGCCAAACTTCTTCGAACGGATATTACGGGTGCGACCGAAGAGACGCAACGCCTCGTCGACAAATGGAAAAATCAATAAAAAGACCGGTCCATGGCTCAGATGGACCGGTCTCTTCGGTTTTGTAGCGCTTCTTGTCGTGCCGTGACGACATCCGTACGATCGCGCAAACGGTGTTTATGCGTCACATAGTCGAGATCAGGTGCTGTCGCTTCAAGTGCGACGGTTCGGATGACGTCCGGGAAGACAGGTAACGGGATGTGCCGATAGATCTTATTCGTAAAATGGTCGCGATGATCGAGCAAATATGAGACGTCGATCCCGGACGCAATCAGTGATGCCCGGTGACGTTCGATTTTATCGAATGCTTTCGCATATGTCCGCTGTGCCCCAGTCGTATTTCCGCGGCGGTGATGATAGCGGGCGACGGCCAGTTGGATCAGACCGACAAGCGCCTCGTCCTGGCGTTGTCCTTCTTGCCAGACTTCCTCTAAGATTTCATGGCACTCGAAGTAATCGTGCCGAATGTTGAATTCAAATACGAATCGCTCGATCGGATTCATGGAATCACCTCTTCCTTTGAATATAACATAGTCGAACCCATCTGTTGTATGGTATACTAAGGCGCAAAAAACGTTGATGGGCAGGGAGAATCATGGAATCATACAGTGTAAAGATGGATGCGTTTGAAGGCCCGCTGGACTTGCTGTTACACTTGGTTGGTAAATTAGAAATCGATATTTATGATATATCCGTTTCCATGGTGACGGATCAATATGTGTCCTATATCCGTGCGATGCAGCATCTTGAACTAGATGTTGCTAGTGAATATCTTGTCATGGCAGCGACGCTGTTGCAACTGAAAAGCAAACAACTCTTGCCGATCGAACAGACGGAATACGATGAGATTCCTGATTTCGAGGAAGAACCGACGCGAGAAGGTCTGATTCAACAGTTGATCGAGTATAAAGCATACAAGGAAGCAGCACTCGTCCTGAAAGAAAAGGAAGAGGCACGCCTTGAGCTGTTCTCGAAACAACCAGAGGATTTGATGCGTTATCTCGATACGGATGCACAAGAGTATAACGGTACGTTATCACTGAGTGATTTATTACGTGCTTACGAAAAAATGCGCCAACGGGAAGCCTGGAAGGTACGCCGTTCGAAGACGGTCAAACGGGAAGAACGTTCACTCGAGCAACAGATGGAGTCCGTTGCCCGGTACGTCGCGACCCGTGAGCGGACGACATTCTTCGGTTTTTTTGCGGAGCAACCGACGGTCGAAGAACTAGTCGTCAGCTTCCTCGCTGTTCTTGAGCTCGTGAAGCAACGGGTCATTGATTGTGAACAGATGACCGATGATATCCTATTGCGGAGCATGGTGAAGGAGGAGAGTCAGATTGGCGTATGAACAAATCATTGAGAGCCTGTTATTCGTCGTCGGAGACGATGGAATCGATCCGCGTGGTCTCAGTCAAGCGCTAGAGATCAGTGAAGCGGCAGCGCGTGAACAGTTGCTGGCTCTTCAAACGACATTCGAAGCAGAGCAGCGTGTGTTGCAAATCGTTGAGTCGGGTGGTGTCTTTAAGATGGTGACACGAAAAGAGATGTCGCCATATATTCAGGCATATGCCGGTTCGCTCGCAGAAGATTCCTTGTCTCGAGCAGCAATGGAGACACTCGTCATCATCGCATACAAGCAACCCGTCACACGTGCTGACATCGAAGTCGTTCGTGGTGTGAAGACGGAGCGTGTCATCCATACGTTAAGTGCAAAAGGTTTGATTGAAGAGGCGGGACGCGCCAAAGGCGTCGGTCGCGCAAAATTGTATAAAACGACGGATCATTTCCTGGACCATTTTGGTCTGAACAGTATTGAAGAGTTGCCGCCACTCGAGTTCGAAGAAACGTTCGAATCGGATGGAGATCTCTTCTTCCGGAATGATCCTTCATTAGAGGAGAGAGTGAATTAATGGAACGGTTACAAAAAATCATCGCACAAGCAGGTGTCGCTTCGCGGCGTAAAGCAGAGGAATTGATCACAGCAGGTCGCGTCAAGGTCAACGGAAAAGTCATCACGGAGCTTGGAACGAAAGTCGGAGCACGTGCCGAAGTCGAAGTAGACGGTGTGAAGCTCGAACGGGAAGAACACGTCTACTACATGCTCTATAAACCAACAGGTGTCGTTTCGACGGTTGAAGACGACAAAGGACGTAAGACGGTCGTCGATCTCGTACCACCCGGACACCGTGTCTTCCCAGTCGGTCGACTCGACTACAATACGAGCGGTCTTCTTTTAATGACGAATGACGGTGAATTCTCGAACCTCTTGCTTCACCCGAAATATAAGGTACCGAAGCGTTATATCGTCAAAATCAAAGGTGTACCAGAATACTTCCACGTCAAAGGTCTTGAAAAAGGTGTCGTCTTACCGGATGGTTTCAAGACAGGTAAAGCACGTGTCGAGATGCGCGATATCGATAAGAAGAAAAATACAGCGATTCTTGAAATGGTCATCTACGAGGGACATAACCGTCAAGTCCGTCAAATGGTCGAGACACTCGGTTCGGAAGTCTTGAAGTTGAAACGTGAACAGTTCGGTTTCTTGACACTGGCCGGTCTTACTTCTGGCGAGTGGCGTGAACTTTCAAAAAAAGAAGTCAATCAATTGCGTGAGCTAGCGGATCCAGCCGCTCCACCTACGAAAAGACGTAAGAACACAAAAAAACGTTAATTTGTAAAGCGAGAAGCTCATCCTCCGGGTTGAGTTTTCTTTTTTTGTGACAAAACGATTAACGAATTTCACATTTTGTCAACGGTAAAGCGATTTCAAGTACAATATGGGTGGAGGCGGTAAAATATGAAAAAAACGAAACAAAATCCGGAAGAACGCTTAGCAGCGGCCCAGCAAAAAAAGAAGAAACGCTCCTTCTGGCGTCTGATGATCATGACGATTGTCTTGTTCGCCGGAGCAGTCGTCATCATGCAATTCGTCGATCAAGCGACACGTGATAAAAACGGTCGTGTCATGGCAGGCGATGATGCCCCTGGTTTCGCACTCGTCGATCTATATGGTGAGAAACAGCACTCGATGGACGAATACAAAGGAAAAGGACTTTTACTCAATTTCTGGGGAACATTCTGTGAACCATGTAAGAAAGAGATGCCATTGATCAATGACAACTATCAGATGATGCAAGACCAAGGCGTCAATTTCGTAGCGGTCAATGTCGGTGAAACACCAGTTCGTGTCTCAAGCTTCATCAAGGATATTGGCGGAACGGACTATCCGATTCTCATGGATACGAACAGTTCGGTCGAGAAGGCTTACGGGATCTACAACTTACCTGTGACGTTCATCATCAATAAAAAAGGTGAAGTCGTCGAGAAGTATGAAGGTGAGATTGATCAAGCGAAGCTCGAAGAGATGGTGAAGAAGGCGAACGAGTAACGCATCGAAGGGGGATTTAAGGATGCAGGAGCAAGAAGATTTCAAACAACTGGACATGCGTTACGAGGAAGCGGAGCTTCGATCGAAACGTAAGAATCCATCTTGGATCGACCGGGCATGGACGTTCTTCTCGTCCGTCAAGGTCGGGTTATGGTTGATTGCCTTGATCATCATCGCGAGCGGGGTCGGAACGATCTTCCCGCAAGAGATGTATATTCCACAGGCAACACCACCAGAAGAGTTTTACCAAAAGGAATACGGCACGGCAGGTGACATCTACTATACGTTAGGATTCCATAACCTATTTGAATCATGGTGGTATATCGGATTGATCACGCTTTTATTACTCTCGATCATCATCGTGTCGATTGACCGATTCTTCCCGCTCTACCGAGCACTGAAGAAACAACCGG
>NZ_WBYY01000178.1:0-6573 GCF_048985645.1 Exiguobacterium sp. A1_3_1
TCGTGGGCTCGGAGATGTGTATAAGAGACAGTCCTAATATAACGTAATGTTTCTCTTGTACTACTGCGATATAACCATTCCATAGCCAGCTCACTATCTATTCGACGAGTAGTCCGAAAAATCATCTGCGAAAATTCTAGTCCTTCTAACGCGCCTTTTATTAGTGTATATCGCTTCATTATTTGTTATTAAATCAATAATCAAATTCTATCTATTCCCAATTTTAACATTTAACACAAAAGCAAGATAACTTTAAATTAACGTTTTGAGAATTGGGGAGATTTATGTTCCTTCTTAAGACCTGATTTTTTACATTTACAAAGAAGCAGAGATCATTATTGACCTGTGCTCTACATTCCATCTATTAAAATAATCGATTATCTACACCATATTGATAGGGTACGCCAAGATTTTCTCTAAACGTCTCTCCCTCATAATCTTCATGGAATATACCACGTTCCTGTAAGATCGGGACCACTTCTTCTACAAAACGCTTTAAATCGGTATCGTAAGAGTTTGGTAGTATCCAAAAGCCATCTGCTGCGCCACTCTCAAACACTTCAGTTAAGTAATCCGCAGTTTCTTTTGCGTCACCTAATGTAGCAGGATGGTAATCAATCACAGAATGATAAATGATGTCACGTAATGTCCAACCTTCACGCGCCACCTTTAAAACATTCTCAGCACGAGGATCAGAGTAACGATCAATTTTTACATTGTATAAAAGTTCTGGTGCAATCGGGCGTTCTAAATCTTCAGGAGTGAAGCTGATTCCTAATATCATGCCGATATGAAATGCGCGTTGTTGTACTATATTCTCATCCATAAAACTTGCATGACGATCTATGGCTTCACGTTTAGAATTTGCAACAATCGGCATGAGACCTGCGATGAATTTAATCTCATCCGGATTTCGCCCTGCATCTATTGCAACCTGGCGTAGTGCATTTCTTGTCGCAATACCTTGTTGTATCGTCCATACTTCTCCAATCATCGCACTCGCATAGCGTCCTGCAAATGCAATACTGTTTGGAGATCCACCCGAGTGAAAGATGACCGGTTGTCCTTGTGGGGAAGGTGGAATCGGCAAAGCTCCATTTAACTGTATATGTTTACCTGATATATGAACGGGTTGTACTTGGTTATAATCCGCAAATACACCGGTTTCTTTATCAGCTTTTAGAGCATCTTTCCCCCATGTGGCCCACAAGTGCTGTACAGTTTCTACGAACTCATAGTGACTTTCATAACGTGATCTACTATTCATCAGTTTCACACCAAAGTTTTCTGCTACCTTTGAGCTTGATCCCGTAACAGCATTCCAAGCAATACGCCCATCACTCATTAAATCTATCCCTTTAAATTGACGTGCTAAAGTATAAGGGTTATTCCACTGAGTATGCACAGTCGACACTACACCAATGTGTTTTGTTTGTTGTAATATTGCAGTTGCAGTAATAATGGGTTCAAGCGTCATCGCTGGCACTTCTCTGTTATCGTCGGGTATGGCTCCAGGGAAATCACCTACAAATATAAATTGAAACTTCCCTTTTTCAGCAAGTTGAGCATAGCGAATATCTGCATTAATATCTGGATAAGTAGTTACATTGACACCCTCACTTTTCCATGCTTTAGCATTTGCACCGAATGTCCCTGTAAATCCTAAACCAAGCAACATTTGTTTTTTATCAGACATAAATAAGTCCCCCTAACTTATTTTCATACGGTAACTACTTGCTACTATGATCCAAAAATAAATAGACAATACCGAGTCAAACGTCTATAACTATCTACAATCTTTAATCTTATATTTCCTAATCATTTAATCTGATCTGATTCATTTAAAATACGTGGGTCAATGCCTAGCTGATAATCTAGATTCATATTTTCACGGAGTGTGTTACCCATGTAGTTTTCTGGACGCAAGCCACGTTCTTGTAAAACAGGAATAACATGATTTACAAAGTCGGATAAAGCATCACTAAGTCGATCGGCAACTACAACAAAACTATCAGCTGCCCCTGCTTCAAACCATTCCTGTAAATAATCTGCTACATCTTCAGCAGTCCCTACCACACCAGGCGTATTATCTAGAACACCGTGAGCAATAATATCGAGCGGTGAATAACCCTCTTTAGCGAGTCGAATCGCTTGAGTTGATTTATTAACGCGGGGATTCTGTTGTAGCGCGCGGAGTTGAATAGACTTCAATGGTTCGTCTACAGCTGATTCAGAAAGTGGGACACCTAAGAGCATTGAGAGATGTCTCAATCGTTCTGGTAAATCTTCTGGATTTTCCAATGCGCGTCTTCGGTCTAGTGCCTCGCGGCGCGTCTTTCCTAGTCCAAATGTGAAAAAGGTCATAAATTTAATTTCATCCGCATTTCTCCCCGCATCTTGCGCTGCTGAACGAAAAATTTCTCGTAAGCGAACAGACTCTCCAATAGTACTTGGCATTCCAATGATTGCATTAGCATACATACCAGCTGGCTGAATCCCTGAATTACTAGCTGCTGGCATTACAACAATCGGTTGCCCTTGTGGTGAAGGAGGTGCCTGCAAAGGACCACGAGCCCCTACATATTTCCCTTGTAAATTAATTGGCTGGATATACTCATGATTTAAGAACACGCCAGTCTCCTGATTAGGCTCACCTGCTTCTTTCTTCCAACTTCCCCATAATGCTTGGGTAATCTGAACCACCTCATGAAGACGTTCATATTTATTTCTACTATTAGGTACACTTTGGCCATAATTGGCAAATGCATCAGGCTCAAAACTAGGAATGACTTGCCATCCAACTCTCCCTTTGCTGATTAGATCTAATGCACGAAGCTGTCGAGCTATCGTATAAGGTTCATTAAAAGAAGTAGATAGTGTTGGAATCAATCCGATATGTTTTGTGTGAGCAGCAATTGCCGATAATTGGACAATAGGATCAATCGGAAAATTAACAATACCGGTAAAACCAAGATGTAAAAAAACTCGGTCCGGCATAAAAATATAGTCAAGCCCCCCATTTTCAGCAATTTTTGCATATTTAATTTGTTCATCAATATCAATGTAAGCTGATGGGTCTGTTTCCTCAGAACGCCATGCATTTGGATGAGTTCCATAGAAATCTGACATAGCAACTCCGATACTCATATGTTTTGTTTTCATAATAATCTCCCTTCAAATATCGCAATCATATTAATTCCCTAACATAAGCTGTACCTGCTCAAAAGTCGTTGGATCAATTCGTTCAGGTATGTCTATTTTCAAAAAGTCTTCATATCTTGTGTGTTCTGGCACAATTTCCAGCATTGCTTCTATTGAATTGACTGTTCTAAATGTTACAGCGGATACACCAACACAAACAACGTCCATACCATGTACGTCATCATTCGCATGACCCTCAGAACGAGAATACATGATTTTACCCTCGAAAATTTTTCTGTTAATTCCTAATTCAGACGATTTGATACTTCCCTTCGAAAAGGTAATTATCCTATATCGCCATTCATTAAGTACCAGCGATCACCTGTATTATGAAGGTCCCCTTTTTTCTTCAGGGTCCTTAATTGTTTAAAGATAGAAGCTTTCGAATTGGTTTCTTCTGATACTTTTAAATTGTTTGTTTTTGAATCAATACATGAAACAATCTTCTTTGCGCTTATTCCTGGGTGTTCCTTTATACAACTAAGGATAATATCCTCAATTTTCATTGGTCACACCACTCCTCTGGTCAATCAAAGTATAATTTATTCCACTTCAGGTCTAGGCTCTTCTTAATCAAATAGAATATCTATTATTTCGATAAGGTAAACGTCCTGTTGCTTTTACTTTTTATTTCATTCTCTAAATACTCCCCTTAATATTTAGGTTACTAAATAATTGTTTAGCCTGCTAAATAAATGACCAGAGAGGACTTAAAACAAGTTTCTCTCCATCCGTTTCATTAAATTTCTCAATACCAGGCGTTCTTCAGGTGAAAGGGAATGTAATAATTTTTCTCGTTGCTGTTTCCATATGAAATTAACCGGCTTTTCTAACTCTTTGCCTTTGTCAGTAAGATAAATACGCATCACCCTGCCATCTCGTTCATCACGCTTACGGACAATAAAGCCATTATGTTCTAATGATTTAACCATGTTAGTAACCGTCGGTGGTTCACATTTCAAATGATCACATAATTGCATTTGCGTAATTCCATCCTCTGTCCAGAGACGAGCAAGTAAGTTATCCTGACCTACATAAAGATTAAGTTCCCTTAAGTTTTCACTATAATCTCGACGCATTCTAGATGAAACTTTATCTAAAGACACTCGGATATCGCAATCAATTTTGTTATCCATAGAGACCTCCGTTAGTGAATTTGTATTTAGCTTACTAAATATATCTCGATGATAATCACCTGTCAACATTTACTTAGCAAACTAATTAATATAAGTGGAGCTATTTATTTAATCCAACTCTTAATCTTTGTTGTTCTGTTTTCTATATGTTCGTAAAAGTACACTTTTACAGACAAAAGAGAAGAAGTATATATACTTCTTCCCTCTAATAAGCAATTAAATATTAATCATAGCGATTTCACTTTAATTTAATATTCTGCGTTACTATTTCTCTAATGATCTTTCAAGTTAAAAGTCATGCACCGTCACGCAAAGCTGTAGGACGATACCATATGGATCACGTATGATTGCATATCCTGGACTGAACGCATTCTCTGTAAATGGTACTATCACCTTTACCTTTTCATGATTAACACAAGATTTGTAAAGTTCCGTAATGACTTCTTTATCATTTGACTGAATACATAGTGATGAATTATTCCCTAATTGCCAAGGACGGGATGAATCCATCTCCTCTTCCGCTATCATTACTTTATTTACACCTATTTCCAAGACAGAATGCGTAATATATTCATCCTGCCCTTCCTCATACTCAAACTCAGGACTCATTTCCTTCATTTCTCTATAATTTTTCTTAAACAAAACCCTAGCATCTACGTATTTCTCATAGAAATCAATTGCTGGTGCAGCTTCCCCATTCAACGATAAAAACGGAATCACTTCAAAGTTCATTTTGTTGCCTCCTTCATTAATAGTTAATGCACTTTGAAGTATAATAATTAAAGGTGTCAAAACATGGCTACTTTGAGGAGGCAACTTATGAAAAAATCAGAACGTCTTAATCAAATGCTACGCTATATAAATCAAAAACAACATTTTACACTTAAAGATTTGATGGGTAAATTTCACATATCGAAAAGAACTGCTTTGAGGGACATTACGGCTTTAGAGGAAATTGGCGCACCAATTTATGCTGAATATGGTCGTTATGGAGGGTACCGATTGCTTAATCAATTTCAGCTTCCACCAATCTCCTTCAACAGACAAGAAGTTTATGCATTGTATTTTGCCATGCAAGCTTTGCAAAGCTTCTCTGATTTTCCCTTTAAAGTAACTTTTCGCTCCATTAATGAAAAGTTTCTGCAGGCTGTATCGGAGAAACAAAGAGATGAGATAGAAAGTATGCAATATAAAATTTCCTTTCGGCATACAGAACAAGTTGCTGATAGCTTGTATTTAGAAATTTTGTTGACGGCAGCCATAAAAAATGTGGTATTAATAATTTCCTATCGAAAAGACGCCAAAACACTTACTCGTAAGATTCAGCCTATTTCTGTTTACGCTATGAAAGGTTTTTGGTATTGTCAGGCATATGATTTAGATAAGCAAGCTTATCGAGTTTTCCGATGTGATCGGGTCACGTCTGTTGAAGAAACAGAGATTCCTCCATCCAGATTTCTAAACGATGTTACAATGCACAGTGCCCATTCACTGTGGAAACCGTCAGAGAAAGCTATTCACTTTAAATGTTTAGTCGATCAAAGAGGAGCAGAACTTTTTCATCAGGAATATTACCCATCAATGGAGTTAATTAAGGATGAAGAAGATATATACATTGTTGGTACTTACGAGATAAGAGAACTTGAATTTATCACCAAGTATCTTTCGAGTTTTGGAAAATCGATAAAAATTATAAAGCCTACCACTCTAAAGGAGAGTTTGAGACAATACTATATTGAATTACTTGAGAGAATCTAACCTTACTAGATTTATTATTAAATACTAGTTCAGAATCTACGAAATAGAAAAAATAAATAAGCGTTCATAAAAGTTTACTTTTTAACCGATGGATTCTTAAAAACACGATACCTTAACACTAACGTTTATAGCCTGTGTTTTAACTAATTTAATTGACTAACCTGTATATTATAGACTTCCGCATCAATCAGTTAAGTCAAGTAGGCTAATTCACTGTCATAATCTATGTCTGATAAAAACGATGTGACTGAACTGAACTGAAACCTGAATGGTGGACACTTGATAAAAAACTTCATTCGGGTTTTGTTTATGTTTGAGGATATTGACATACTGTACCTATTCGATTTAGACGGGAGAACTATTCATGAATAGACTCACCTTCAATCCAGATCAAATCAGACAACTTGAAGCGAATCTTCACGTAGCCTTTGTATCAGATCGTACGATTCAATACAAAGGAGAATTTAAGATTCACGCT
>NZ_WBYY01000179.1:0-6455 GCF_048985645.1 Exiguobacterium sp. A1_3_1
TTGCTGTGACGTGGCCAGCTGGTTCAGGTCAACAGTTCGAAGGGGTCTATGACCGTGTCAAAGGACAATTCCATTGTTTCAAGAACGATCGTAAGTCGATCGAACTCGGTGAGGAAGGTCTCGCGAACGAAGAACTCGCGATGACGATCAACTCGGAAATGTATGAGACGTTGATGGATGAAGTCGACTTACTCGACGGCGCAGGTAACGAATATGATGAAGAATTGATCGCAAAAGGTGAACTGACTCCAGTCTTCTTCGGATCAGCACTCGTCGATTTCGGTGTCACACCACTTCTTGAACATTACTTGAACTTGTCTCCTTCACCGACACCACGCGAGTCGAACAAAGGGAAAGTCGAGCCGGCACAAGACTTCTTCAGCGGTTTCGTCTTCAAGATTCAAGCGAACATGAACCCGAACCACCGTGACCGGATTGCGTTCGTCCGTATTTGTACAGGTAAATTTGATCGTGGAATGGACGTCGTCCTGACACGGACAGGCAAGAAGATGAAGTTATCTCAATCGACACAATTCATGGCGGATGAGCGGGAAACGGTCAATGAAGCGTTCGCAGGAGACGTCATCGGATTGTACGATTCAGGCAACTATCAAATCGGTGATACGATCACGAACGGTGATCCATCATTGCAATATGAAGCACTACCAACGTTCGCACCAGAACTCTTCTTGAAGGTCTACACGAAAAACGCCTTGAAGTCGAAACAGTTCCAAAAAGGTGTCGAACAGCTCGCGCAAGAAGGTGCGATCCAGGTCTACAAGACGGAATACAACGAAATCATCCTCGGAGCAATCGGGCAACTCCAATTCGAAGTCTTCGAGCACCGGCTCAAAGGTGAGTATGGCGTTGACATCTTGAAGGATGCTGCGAACTTCCAAGTCGCGAAATGGATCAAGCCAGCTGAAGTCGCTGCCGTCAAACAATTGACGGATTCACGGACGGTTCTCGTCTACGACCGTTGGGATAATGCCGTGTTGTTATTCGCGAATGATTTCGTCTACGAGCGGTTCGTTCAGAAAAACGAAGGAACGATCACACTGGTCGATTCACCGCAACAACTCTAAGTTTTTGACGGACTACTTTTCGAAGTAGTCCGTTTTTTTCGTTCCTGAAATTTCGTTTGATGGCAAGCGAACAAGGGTAAAAACAGAGCGAGTTTGAATTCATATGAAAAAGGAAGGTGTCATGTGATGGCGAAACGGTTTGTTGGAATCTATCAGGATCAATCGAGTTTGGAACGAAAAATCGAGGAATTGAAACAGCAGGGGCATCATGATTCGGATTTTTCTGTCGTCGGTCGAGATGACGCGGCAGACGAAGCATCAGGTGCAAGTTGGATTGATCAGGTCAAATCAAAATTTTCTAAAGAACCACCGCTCCGCGAGACATTAAAACGTGTCGGACATTCGGACGATGAGGCAGAACGGCATTACGCAGAAGTCGAGCGTGGCGGTCTTGCATTGTTCGTCAAGGATCGAGATCACGATCATGACCACGACCATGAGCACCATCATCACCATGACCATCGGCACGATGATAACAAGGTCGAAAATCCGGGGAATAACGTCTATGAAACCAATCACCGCGGGGACGGTGAGAAGAGCGACCGGGCGAAATGGAAAGCGGACGATATCGACTGATACCTAGAAGTGAAGGCGCCGCTTGCGGTGAACTTCACTTTTTTTTCGCACCTGGAGGCGTAGGGCGAGATGTGTAAGGAATCGAGGTGCTATACTGAAAGCATCGAAGAGGTGATAAGACATGAAAAAAATAGTGACAGCTTTAGCAGGAATTGGTCTTGCCAGTGCTTGGTTCATTAACCGGTACCCAGTTTTCGGGAAACGACCAAGCCGTGCAGAGCGGCTGAGTTTCGAACGATCAGATCGTTTTGTCGACGGGAAGTTCAAAAATGAGATGGATTTCCAGTTGAAGATAAAATGGGACTCGATGAAAAGTATCTTAAAGGATTACGGAAGAAACATTCCGAATCTGCGTCCTGTCAAAGCGTTACCGACGCTTCCGTATCAGCGACGTCAAGACGATAGTGAAACACCACGTGTCACATGGTTCGGACATTCGGCATTTTTACTCGAACTCGATGGGCAAACGATTTTCTTTGACCCGATGCTCGGGCGCGCACCATCACCGTTTCCGAAACTGGGCGGAGGACGTTTTCAAACGACGCAGAAGGTTGATCTCGAACGTCTACCGTTGATTGATGTCGTCGTCTATTCGCATGATCATTATGATCATCTCGATTATCCATCCGTCCTCGCCTTGAAAAATCGAGTCGGTCGCTTCATCGTGCCGCTCGGTGTCGGAAGTCGTCTCCGTGGATGGGGCGTCTCGGCTGAGCGAATCACGGAACTCGACTGGCATGAATCGACACAAGTCGGTGGCATCAAACTGACAGCGGCTCCTTCGCGCCATTATTCAGGACGAAATGGTCTTGATCAATTTTCAACGCTATGGGCGTCATGGGTCATCGAAGGCTCGCAAAAGGTCTTCTTTAGTGGCGATAGTGGATATGGTCCACACTTCAAAGCAATCGGCGAACAATATGGTCCGTTTGATTTGACGATGATGGAATGTGGACAGTACGATGTCCGGTGGTCCAATTCGCATATGTTACCGGAACAAACAGTTCAAGCTCATCGAGATGTCAAAGGTCGCGTCCTGATGCCGATTCACTGGTCTGCTTTCATCCTCGCTTTTCATGCCTGGTTCGAACCAGTCGAACGGTTGCTCAAGGAAGCGAAACGCGATGAGATTCCGGTTCTGACACCAATGATCGGGGAGAGTGTGACACCCGAGAGCACGACACGGAAATGGTGGCGGGAAGTGCGTTGAGTAAAATAACTTTTTGATTTTAATTGAATGAAATGAGAAAAAAGTAGCCTTTTCGAATCACATCGAAAAGGCTACTTTTTTAGGTGAATAAACAGACGAAATGTTCATCCTCGACTCTTATAGAAAAGCGAGGATGATGCCATCGTCCGGTCGTACAATACCATTTAGCTCGCCAATTGATCCGCTTGCTTTACGCGACGAGAACGAACTTTTTCGATGATTTCGAAACCGAGCACAAGCATCGTTCCGACGAGTAATCCGTTACTGAGGAACGGACGAAGCGTTAAAGGCAGGACTTCCGCGATGACGGTCGATTGCAACAAGATACTGATGCCGATGACGGCACTGATCGCAAACGCATGGCGGCGGCGACTGTTCTCCATGTTACTTTCCGCAGACTGCCAGGCAATCAGGAACATGTGCGGCAATGTCGCAAGCAACGCGGCACTCGCAACGCTACGCGGTAATGTCGCGATGATCCCGATCAAGCTTGGGAAGAAACCGATCAGTGCGATGACGAGCGAGGCAATCAAGAACGGGCGACGTTTCCGGCTTCCCGTTTGCGCGATGAATCCGCTCGTGATGGGTAATGGCACCGGGACAAGCGTCGAGAATGTAGCAGCAAGTAAATGAATGACACCTTCGATGGATAATCCTTGGTGCAGACGTCCTTGTTTTTGAAGCGTCGCTTCGACGGCGCTTAAAGCGGCAATTAAATTGACGACGAGCAAGATCGCGAATGGAATCGCGACAAGGAATGCACTGCCGTCAAACTGTGGCCATCCGAACGGTAGCGCTTGCGGTGGTGCGAACAAACTAGATGATGCAGGAAGCGACGGACGGCTGACGAGCCAACCGACGATGATTCCGATCATCAAGGCAAACGGACGTAAGCGACTCGGTCCAAATTGGCTGAGTCCGAGCACGAGCAAGAACGTGACGATTCCGGCGAGGCGTGTTGCCTCGACGGCGAGAACGGCACCGAGCATAACACCTGTCAATTGAATACATAATAAGAGCAAAAACGTTCCGCTGACGAGCGGTGTAAAGACGGGTAATAAGTACTTCGTCCATCCTGTCAAACCGAGAATGATGAGGACGACGCCGGCAATGACGACGGCTGCCATCGCGATTGTAAAGGCAGTTTTTGAATCGACCGGTAGTGCGGCGATGACGACGAAGATGCTGACCCATGATCCGGCAGGTCCCGATACGATCGGAAGCCGGTGGCCGAAGGCTCCGTGTAGGAAACAGGCAATCCCGCCTACAAAGAACGACCGTTGGACAAGGGCAGCAGTCTCAACTGATGAGAGGTCGAACAGACTGGCGACGACGATTGGTAAAGCAATCGTGTTCGCGAGTAAAAAGACGATCCACTGGAAGGTAGAAGTCGTTTGTTTCATGAAAAAGCTCCTTTCTTAAACTTCAGATATTCCTGCATCATAGCATATGATTGATGTTATGATTCATATATCTTTATACATGAAAACATATGAAAGAGATGATGAATATGGATTTACGCCAGTACCGCTATTTTTGTGCGGTCGTCGAGGAACAATCCGTCACGCGAGCAGCGGAGCGCTTACGGATGGCACAACCTGCCTTGACGCAGCAAATTCGGCGAATGGAAGAAGAGCTAGGTGTTCGTCTGATTGAGCGGGCAGGGCGCGGGATCCGGATTACCTCGAGCGGCAACCGCTTATATGAACGAGCAGTCTCTTTGCTACAGTTCGAGCAGGAGACACGGATGGAAGTGAGCGACATCGAAGCCGGACGAACGGGAATCTTGCGCATTGGTGTGAACACTTTATCAGCCAGTCGGCTCGTCGAATGGATTGAACAGATGAAACGACGACATCCTGGCATTATCTTACAAGTCCACCAAGGAGAATCGAGTGCGCTCATCGAACGGTTGAAAGAGCGGTCGCTTGACGCAGCGTTCGTCCGTCTACCGATTGATGCGCAAGGGATTTCGATTGAATGGATGGAAGAAGAACCGTTTCATCAAGTCTGGCACCCCGATCACCCGACCGCGGATCTCATCATTCCGAGTCAAGAAGGACTCGGTGTCTTTCAGACGTTAAGTCAACGGCTCAGCGTCGTATCGCAAGAGACGTGTTCCGATGTTTTGACGCTGATCGGACTTGTCCGCAGTGGACAGGCGGTGACTGTATTGCCGGAGAGTACGTTGCGGGAACTGGATATGACAGGACTGCACCAGACATACCTATCCGGTGCAGCAAGTACGACAGCCTTCGTCTGGTTGACGGAGACGGGACCGACGACACTGACGAAACAATTCATTGAAATCATGAAAGAAACAGCAGATTGATCAACTGACAGGAAAGAAAGGATAGATCGTATGAAAACGATTCAAGGCACGTATGGAGAAGCAAAGATTTTCACGGATAACGTCGACGACCTGACGATTAAGCAAGTCACAGCTATGTTAGAGGAACAATTTGCGACAGACAGTCGCGTCCGGATCATGCCAGATTGCCATGCTGGAAAAGGATCTGTCATCGGAACGACGATGCATGTGACGGACGAGGTCGTACCGAATCTCGTTGGTGTCGATATCGGTTGCGGCATGTTATGTACACGACTTGCTGAACAAGAACCAATCGATTATGCGAAACTTGACGCGACGATTCAGCGTCTCGTTCCAAGTGGCATGTCGGTACGTCAGCAAGCTCATCCATTGTCCGAACAGGTACCGTTTGATCAAGTACTTGCACCGTTTAACGAGACACGGGCACGATTATCGATTGGTACGCTTGGTGGAGGGAATCATTTCATCGAACTGAACCAGGATGCAGCAGGACAGCGCTATCTCGTCATTCATTCTGGTAGTCGCAATCTTGGGAAGACGATTGCCGAACATTATCAAGCAGAGGCAGAAACTGCACGCTTCCAATTTGACGCTGACCAAGTCATCGCCGAATTAAAACAACAAGGGCGCGAGTCGGATATACAGACGACCTTACAGCAATTGAAGGAAAAACGGTCTACGTTTAACAAAGATTTAGCATCTGTTTCCGGCGAAGCGATGGAGCGTTATCTCCATGATCTTAAGATCGCTCAACGATACGCAGCATTGAACCGTCAGGCGATGACCGAGGTCATTTTCGAGGCGATGGGATGGACGGTAGCGGATCAATTCGATACGATCCACAACTACATCGATCTTGACGCGATGATTCTACGAAAAGGTGCCATCTCTGCAAAAGCCGGCGAGCGGGCAATCATTCCGATGAACATGCGTGATGGTTCCTTGATCGTCGTAGGAAAAGGAAATCCCGATTGGAACTATTCCGCGCCACACGGAGCAGGACGAATCATGTCGCGGTCAAAAGCATTCAAAACAGTTGAACTGGATGCGTTCGAAAAGACGATGACCGATGTCTGGTCAAGTTCAGTCGTCGCATCGACGCGTGACGAGTCGCCGTTCGTCTACAAGCCGATGGACGAAATCATCCGTAATACGAAAGAAACGGTCGATGTCGTCGAGATCATTAAACCGCTGTACAATTTTAAGGCGAAATGATGGAAGGTTATTATCAATTGGGGAGGATATTCTATGA
>NZ_WBYY01000180.1:0-6451 GCF_048985645.1 Exiguobacterium sp. A1_3_1
GCTCGGAGATGTGTATAAGAGACAGGTTGGAGTGGACCACGACCGGGCGGTTCCTTCTTCGTCTGGCTTCCTGTTCCGGAAGGTTATACGTCCCAAAGCTTCACGGATCACCTGCTTGACGAAGCACATGTCGCTGTGACCCCTGGATCCTTCTTCGGCGAATACGGTGAAGGCTACGTCCGGATCAGTTTGATTGCTGACGTTGAACGTCTAGAAGAAGCCGTCGATCGAATCGGAACGCTCAACCTGTTCCGGACACCTGTTGCGGAATAATTCTGAAAAAACATTTGACAGATGGGAATCATTTCCGTTAAAGTAAATCCCAACAGCATAACTACTTATCGAGAGCGACCGAGGGATTAGGCCCAACGACGTCCGGCAACCACCTGTAAGGAACGGTGCCACATCCTACAGAATGATTTTCATTCTGAGAGATAAGTTACGAAATCTTACACTTTCGTCGCTTTTTTCTGGTTGCTCCGCTACTAGGAAAAAGCGACTTTTTTTGTATGAGGAGATGAGCGGATGATTGAATTCAAACACATTACAAAACGGTTCGTCCGAGACCGGACCCCGATTTTTGCCTTACGGGATGTCGATTTGACGATTCAAAAAGGAGAAATCTTCGGAATCATTGGAGAGTCTGGTGCCGGTAAAAGTACGTTGCTTCGCCTAATCAACGGGCTCGAGCATCCGACACAAGGAACCGTCAAGGTCGACGGTGTCTCGCTCGGCGGGATGTCAAAAGCAGATTTGCGTCAACTTCGCTTGCGGACAGGAATGATCTTTCAGCATTTCTAATTGATCCAGTCGCGCAACGTCGCGGATAACATCGCTTTTGCGCTCAAGGCCGCTGGCGTCAAACGAGCAGATTTCCCGGAGCGGATTCGCGAACTCGTCTCGCTCGTCGGACTTGAAGGATTTGAGACGAACTTCCCGAGTCAATTAAGCGGTGGGCAGAAACAGCGCGTCGGGATTGCCCGGGCACTCGCAAACAATCCGACCGTCTTGTTATGTGATGAAGCGACATCCGCTCTTGACCCCGTTACGACACTACAGATCCTTGAACTGCTGAAGGATTTGAATGAACGACTCGGGTTGACGATCGTCCTCATCACGCATGAGATTGATGTCGTCAAACAGATTTGCCATCGTGTCGCGGTCATGTCACAAGGTGAAGTCGTTGAAGTCGCCTCAACCTATGACTTGTTCAGTCAAGCTAAGCATCCGGTGACGCAACATTATGTCGATACGGCACTACAAATCGAATTGCCGGAACGCATCTTACAGGCAACCCCAGGCAAGATCATCCGCTTGCAGTTCACGGGCGAGAAGACCGGTGAGAGTACGTTATCAGAAGCGATCCGCCGTTACGATATCTCAGTCAGTATCTTGCACGGCAAGGTCGACTATATTCAAGACGTCGCCTTCGGTGTCCTCATTGTCAGCTTGACGGGATCATCCGATCAAATCGCTCCTGCCCTCGACTGGCTCGCGACGGAACTTCATGCACTCGAGGTGATTCAGGATGTGGCTTGATCGTATTCAAACGATGTTACCTGAACTCTTGAAGGCACTCGGCGAGACAGCATGGATGGTCGGAATTTCACTTGCTTTCGCATTGGTCGTCGGGATTCCGCTCGGAATTCTCTTGTTCGTCACCGACCGCGGATTATTTTTTCAAAACCTTGCCGTCCGCCGTGTTCTTGACTTCGTCGTCAACATCGTCCGGTCGCTACCGTTCATTATCTTGTTGGTCGCCCTCATTCCGTTGACGAAGTTCTTACTCGACAATACGATCGGTCCGACGGCAGCATCTGTCAGTCTCAGTGTCGCAGCGATTCCATTTCTCGCGCGACTCGTCGAAACATCACTCCGTGAAATTCCGCCTGGTCTAATCGAAGCAGCGGAAGCCTGTGGGGCGAAACCCTTGCGGATCATCGTCAGTGTCCTCTTACCGGAAGCACTCCCTGGCATCATTCAGGGCATCACATTAACGACGATCAGCTTGATTGGCTTCTCAGCGATGGCTGGTATCGTCGGCGGCGGTGGTGTCGGTGACCTCGCGATCCGTTTCGGTTACTATCGCTACGATAATCTCATCATGATCGTGACGATCGTCGTGCTCATCGTCATCGTTCAAAGTATTCAAGCACTTGGCAATCAACTGGCGCGAAAAACAGATAAACGCTAATCATACATGCAAAGGGAGAGTGGAATCATGAAAAAACGATATGCCTTTTTAGCAACAGCCTTACTCGGTGCAGGAGTCCTCGCAGGATGTGGAGACAGCAGCGCTGATGAAAAAAACAAGACGATCAAGATCGGGGCGACGAGCGGTCCGTATAGCGACATGGTCAAACAAGCGATTCAGCCACAACTCGAAAAGAAAGGCTATAAAGTCGAAATCGTCGAGTTCAGCGATTACATTCAACCGAACATCGCCCTCGGTAGCGGCAATATCGACGCCAACTTGTTCCAACACTCGGTCTATCTCAAGACGTTTTCTAAAGAAAAGAATCTCGACTTAAAAGGACTGATCACGGTTCCGACAGCACCGATGGGACTATACAGCAAGACAGCGAAGACACTTGACGACGTCAAGACAGGTGCTGAAGTCGCGACGCCGAATGATCCGACGAACCAAGCACGGGCACTGAACTTGCTTGCGGAACAAGGCTGGATTGAACTCAAGCCGGACGCTGATCCACTGACCGTTTCAGAAAAAGATATCGTCAAGAATCCGAAGAAACTCGTCATCAAACCACTTGAAGCGGCTCAACTGCCACGCGCTGTTGAAAGTGTCGACATCTCAGCCGTTCCAGGAAACTTCGCACTTGCTGCGAAATTCGACTTACTTGATGCGTTAGCACTTGAGACGATGGACGAACAATACCGTAACCTCGTCGCTGTCCAAACGAAAGATGCGGACAAACAAGTCGCAAAAGACTTAAAAGCAGCCGTCGAATCGGACGCCTTCAATACAGTCATCGAAAAATCATTCAAAGGCTTCAGCAAGCCTGAATGGGCAAACTGATGTAAAAAACGACCGGAATTCAAGGAGAGATCATCTCTTTGAATTCCGGTCGTTTGGTGTTAGAACCGATACCACATCAGTTCTTCATCATGATAGGTATCATCGATTTTCAGCGCCCGTGGTTCAATCGCGTATGATTCAAAACCAAGCGACCGGTACAACGCTTTAGCAGCTTCGTTCGTCCGGACGACCGAGAGATGGACTTGCTCAATTAGAGGATGATGCTTTAATGTACGTAATGCCTCTTCTACGAGTTGTCGTCCGACCTGTTGTTTTCGGGCGCGTGGCGTGACGTACATCGCAAATACATTCGCTCGATGTCGCATCTTGAACGGCTCGGAGCAGACGATGGTGACGACACCGACGAGTTCATTTTCATGAAACGCACCAAACGTCATCGACTGTTCGCTTTCAAGACGAGTTGCGTACCGTTCGACGGATCGATCTTTTTCTGATTCATAATCAGAGCCAAATGCCTCAGGATGGTTTCGTAAGGCTTCTAATCGCAACGCTTTATAGAGTACTGCATCTTCTGGATTCAATCGACGGATTTCCAACATCCCCACCTCCTGCCTTTAGTGTAAAACACATCGCTTCATGAAAAAGAGGACGACATCGTGAAATATCGTCCTCCATTTTTCTATTTTAAGGTGTTCGGAAATTAATCGTGAAGTATGGCGCGTTACTCCGGAAAGCCACACCGATGTCAGCTTGTTTGTACTCTTTTTTCAAAATATTTTCTCGGTGCCCTTTTGAATTCATTAAGCCCCAATGTGATGCAAAGACATTCGGATAGCCCATTGATAGATTTTCACCAGCATAGCTGAACCTGATGCCTTCACGCTTCATCCGGTCGAACGGATCACGCCCTTGCGGATCCGTATGTGCGAAGAAATTATTCTTCGCCATATTTTCGCTATGACCGCGTGTCACTGGCTTCAGTGCCGTATACGGAGCCAACGGATTTAACTTGTAGTCAGCCCGTTCCCAGTTCATCAATCGTAGCATCAGCTTCTCATCCGTCGTTCGTAACGCATTCGAAGCCGTACCATAGAAACCCTTTTTCTTCGCTTCGACGTCTTTCGGAATCGACAGTGTCGCTTTCACCTTATTCCCATCATGTTGGTCGAAGAAATAGGTGACGTAATTCCCCTTCTTCTCATAGACGGCTGCATGATCCAGGTTCAACATGTAGTTCGTGTTGCCTTTACGGTAGGATTTCACTGCGGTCCATCCTTTTTTCTTCAGCGATGATTCCGTATCCTTGTTCAAGACTGCCCCTTGCGTTGTTATACCATTTTTAAATCGGTACTTTCCGTATTCCTTACCGTCCTTCGTCAACGATACGAATTCTTCGCTGGACGTCCGCCTGACTTCCCAGTCGTAACCTGGATATTCACTGCTATATCGATCAATCAGCTTGCCGCCACTTTTCGGATAATCGGCTTCTGCCTGTTCCATTGGAATGTTCTCGTAGCCGAAAAAAGCTACTGCTGCTACTCCGACGATCAACCATTTTTTCATATCTTCGTTTCGCCTCCTTTAATCATTACCTTTATTTTAAAAGAAAATGATTCTTTCGAACAGTCATTGGCTCTTAATTGTCTAAATCACATTTTCCGTTCACAAATTAGACACGTTTTATGAGAACGTTCTCATATTATTAAAATGCTTTCGTTAAGAGGATTCTTAAAAGTATTTAGTACATATACTAAACCATCTTTCCCTTTTCTTAAAATGTGTGAACATTCTTTTATTTCATCATTCGAGATTTTTGATTGCTCTCGGAATTCTTACTCGGTATCATTAGAATTCGTAAGCCAAACTTTCAATGCTTTTCCAAATAACATAATGATATGAAGGAGTTGACCTATGGTTTTACTGTATTTCATTTATGAATCCATTGCTTTTTTACCGATTCAACAATACTTATTTTCCGGCTGGATGATTCTTGTCGCGTTGACCGTATCGTTTAGCTTGGCTAATGCACATGAAGATGTTCGACTCAATCAACGGCTCGGTTTCGAGTTGCTTGTTCCTGGATCAGGTATGCTACTTTCTAAGAAATTCATTCCTGGTCTTGCTATCATCCTGTTCTTAATCTTGATCCACTTCACTTATATGTTCCGCGTCATTCCTCTACCGATTGCTTTAATTTCGACGCTCTCGATCAGCACCCTCTCACTTCTTTCGCTTTTAATTCCAGCACGCAAAAAAGCGGACCGCTAAGTCCGCTTTCAAAAAAACAACGGACCTTCTTCGTCAAAAAGGTCCGTTGTCATATTATTGATAGTTTTTCGTTTCTTGTAATTTATAGCCGTTCGCTAATTCAAGCCACAGCGTTTTACCTTTTTTCGTTTTCACTTGGATGGTTGGATTGTCTTGTGATACACGAAGAGCGAGAAGATCTCCTTGCTGATCGGCATGTGTTTCTCCGACCTTCTCCCATTTCGAACCTACTTGACGTTCAATGAAGATATGTTTTCCTTTTTGAACAGCACGCCAGTTTCCGACTTCTGCTGTTCCTTTGACCGGTACGGCCGTCTCTGCACCTTGAATCGAGATAATCGCTGGGTCGTGATCACTCGCGCTACCGTCTGCTTCCATATACTCTGAGTTGATGTTGACGATATCCGACGACGTATACGACTTCAAGTTGTTCGAGATTAAGATATGGTCGAGCACTTGAGCGTTTCCGTTATAGACATACGAGTACCGCTCTGATTCCGGCAGATCGTCAACTGTGTTCCACAAGTTATCGCCTTTTAAGATATCAAGCGTCTTCGAGAACTGGAAGTCGTTTAAGTCACCGAGTACGACGACGTTCGAGCCTTTGACTTCCGTCTTCAATTCAGAGACAAAATCTTGGACGATATTCGCAATCGCATGACGCTGGACTTCACTCTTACGTACGACCGGTTGGTTCTTACCGAAGTCAGCTCCGTCGCCACCTTTTGAGTTGAAGTGGTTGACGATGACGTGATACGAATCACCGTTGAAGAGGAATTCCGCGACGAGTGGTTTCCGTGAACTGGCGAAGTTCGGATCCGTCGGCTGGATGCGACCCGGGTTTTTCGTCAGCTTGCCGTTCTCCACCGCAACAGCTTCCGTTGCACCACCTTTTTCACCTGGTGCGAGCGATACACGCGCCGGGTTGTAAAGGAATCCGACACGGATGTTTCCACCCGGCTGTCCACCGTCTTTCTTATCTTCAGGCGCGATGTCCGTATAGGCATAGCGGACACCTGTTTTTGCTTCGATTGCTGCAATCAATGTCTCGAATGATTTTGATGCGTCGACTGTTCCGCTATCCGTCGCACCATCATTATCCTGCATCTCTGTCAAACCGACGATGTCCGGCGTCTTCAGGAATGTCGCGATGCCTTCTGAGACACGATCGACTTTTCCAGAGTC
>NZ_WBYY01000181.1:0-6381 GCF_048985645.1 Exiguobacterium sp. A1_3_1
CATTTCGACGTCGAAATGTTTACAAGTTATTTTCTTTGTATACATATCATTTCTTTTTTTAATGTCTTTTGATTGATAAAAATTATTGAAAACCAAACAACCGTATGCCATGATGAATAAAGAAAGGGGAGAGATGATGAATATTATGACGTTTTACATATCAAAAGGAGGATCCGGAAAGACAACTTGTTCGCTAAATATGGGTCATGCCCTTGGAGAGCTCGGATATCGAACTCTTCTCGTCGACTTAGATCCCCAAGGATCGTTAAGTAAGTTGATGCTGAAAGTGTCGGATACGATTCAATACATGACACTGTACGACGTCCAATCTAAAGGATTAGCAATAGAAGAGATCTTATTTGATGATGAAAAACATAATATCAGTCTTCTTCCCTCCAATGAACGAAATGCACGCTTAATCAATTTAATATCTGAACAAGATAAGATTTTTCTATTAAAGGACTTATTAGCACCTCTTGCCGATGAGTTTGATTGGATCATTCTGGATTCAGTCCCTTCGATCAACGAACTCTCAAAAGTCGTCTTGTCGTGCGCAGACCATGTGGTCATTCCATTTATGCCGAAAAAGCTCGTATTTGATCAGTTAGGAAGTACAGTTCGAACGATTCGACAAGTGAAGAAGTATTATAACGCTTCACTTGAGCTAACAGGCATTATGCCAGTAGCACTCGATCTTGGTTTAAAAGGGGATCGCGAATATGCAGAAGCGATGGAGCAATTAGCAACAGCTGAACAATTACATGTGCTCCCATCTATACGACGTGCTGCTTTTATTGAGAAGGCAGCAGATAGCGGAAAGAGTGTTTTACAGTACAAGTCGAAAGAAGGCATCGAACTGGCACAACCGTTTCGTGAGCTAGCACTCTTGATGACAGGAGGACCGAAACATGAAAGCACGGAATAAACAAATTCATAAAGTCAGACCGCAGGATCAACATCCTTATCGGAGTGGATTGACCGATTTGAGTTCCGTCGTGCAGAAATTACCCGTTTCTCGTGATTTGGAGAACCTTGCTGTCGAAATTAAAGAGTTAGCGAAGATTCAAACGATCTCCGTTTTCGAGATTGGTAAGCGTTTGTCGATTGCTAAATCCGAGATGCACGATCAACAAGAATGGCGTACGTTTTTAGAAGTGGTCAACATGTCAACTTCACTCGCTTCCCGTTACGTCAAAGCATTTGACACACTAGAACCATTTGAAGAACAACTTCAAACGTTACCGGCATCCAAAGTATTTGAATTGATGTATGTCGATGATCCAGAAGACATTGTATTAAATGGACTTCCGATAGAAGAGGGAAGAAAGTCGCTCGAACAAGCAACCGTCCGAGAAATCCGTGCTGCTCGATCAACGACACCTAAAGTAAAAGTCAAATCGTTTCAACAACCGGAAGTGACATCGACTGTCCTTTCTACACGAGTTCCGACAGAAACATCAGAACAGATTCATGTGCTTGCTCGTGCTAAAGGGCTCAGCATTAGTGAATACATTTCAAAGATGATTGAAGAGACAATTCAGCGGGACATTATTAAAGATCAAAGTGAGATCGTGGAAGGAGAGAAGGAACAGTGAAAAAAATTGCCTTATATAATCGAAAGGGTGGCGTCGGAAAATCGACAACCACGATTAATCTAGCCCACGCGTATGCACGCCAAGGATTGCGCGTCCTCGTCATTGATGCAGATGACCAAGCATCGACGACGAATGGACTAGGCTTAACGGATGATTACGATGGAAAAGTGCTCCTTGATTGTCTGATTGAAGAATACGATCCCTTGTACGCGCCGATTGAACAAGTGATTGTTACCTGTGATTATGAACTAGGGACAATTCACCTAGTACCAACGCGTCGCTCTGCCTCTCCTACCGGACTGACGAGTCAGATGGGATATGAATACCGCTTGATTGAAGAACTAACGCGAATCGAAGACTTGTTTGATATTTGTTTGATTGATTGCCCAGGATCGACGTCAGCTTTAAATCCATATGCGCGTTGTGCTCTCGTTGCGCAAGATCGGATCGTCATGCCGGTACAGATGCAGAAATTCTCGATGGATGCTGTCTATACAGCTCCGGAAGAGTTAGAAGAAATGAGACACGGATACAAGGAAGATATTCATATCTCAGCGTTTATTCCAACAATGGTGAATGCGCGCTCTAAAGGAGATATGACGACTGTGGACGAGTTAAAGGAGTTAGGGGAAGAAGTTGGAATTCCTGTACTAACGACAATCCCATACATCGTAAAAATCCAATCCTTACAACGAGAAGCACGTCCTGTTCTTGACCATAAGAGTCCAGCAACTGATGCTTACTTACAGTTAGCAGAGGAGGTACTTGCCCTATGAGCAGTCGACGTAAAAAAGGACAAGCAACGTTCAAAAGCTTTCAGAGCACAGTAGCTGAAAAACTTGTTCAAGAAGAGAGCACAGAAGCGTTACGAGAAGAGCAAGTCGAAGCGGTGAAGAAGTTTGCTGCGCCTGCTATGTCAAATCCGTATCAGTCGCTTCCAGCTGTCGGTTTATCACGTGTGCTATCAAAACGTCTTCCGGAAGACATGGAAGGTATTATTCAGTACTACAATCATATTGATACAATCCAAGCAACAAGTTTTGTTGAGAAGTGTCGTATTCTAGCCCATGCAAATGAAGTATTCCGTGATGGTGAAACTAAAAAGGCGTTTCAACAGGAGCAAGGAAGTTGGAAAGATTTTTTAAATCATATTGGAATGTCTCAACCTCAAGTCAGTCGTTTTATTTCATTTTGGAATGTGTTTGGACCAACGATCTTAGACAAGGCGATTCAACATGACTTCAGTGCTTCTAAATTAGCTGAACTATTAACATGGCCAGAAGATCCAAAAATCGCGTTGCTCGAAGAGCGAAAGTATAAGATAAAAGATGGAGAGTTCACGGTCTACGAAATGACACGTGAGCAATTGCGTGAAGTAAAAAAAATGTTAAATGAGCGGAAAGAACAAAATGTTATTGATGCAGCTCCTTTACAGCCAAAACCAGCACGTGTGCATGTAGATTTTTCTGACAAAAATGATCCATTGTACCAAACGCTGAAAAAGCGAGCGCAAGATCAAGGAATGAAACCTGATCAAATCATACGAGCAGCGTTGGAGCAATACTTACGCACGTAATTAAATGACAAAGACCGTCCTACGTCTTAGTAGAACGGTCTTTTGATAATTTCAGCTTAATCGATTACTCATTTTTACTATCGAGAGATGATTGTGTACGCTCTCGTAAAACAGCTAGCTCAACTTGTTCGTGAAGTCGACGTTCAAACGATTCTTGATCCCGCTGCGCAATGGTCAACGCTAGCGATAGTTTTCGATTTTCTTCTTCTAACTGCTCGGAACGCTCGGTACGTGCTTTCAATTCATCGATTCGATCAGTTAAAGCTTTGTTTTGGCGATACAAGTGATCGCGTTCTTCCTCAAGTTTAGTAATATTTCCTTCCAAATGAAATACTTCTCGTTTTAATGAAGTAATTTCTTCCTTTTTAGATACTTCTAATTTTTCTTGTTGTTGTCTTATCTGAACTAACTCATTTTCTGTCTGTTCCAGTTTTGCTTTCATGTCTTGAAGTTCTTGCTGATGATTAGAGACTTTTTCTTCGTATTCTGCTTCTATGTTTTCTTTTGCTTGGAGCACTTCTGACTCTAACTTAGTAACTGTATCTAAGTGCCGAGATTGAATGCGTTGATTTTCGTATTGGAACGCTTCAAGACGTGCTGCACGTTCTTGAAAGAGAAGCGTAATCTGCTTGAGCGATGATTCTAATACAGCATCCTCTTCACTGAGTTTCGGATCAATCTCTCTTTGTTCAGCAAGTACAATAAACTCTTCAAATAACTGATTGGTTGTAATTTGACGTCCTTTTAATAATTCACCAATTTTTTCAGTAACTTCTTCAGAAAGACGAAACGATTTATTTTTCATTTCATTGGATGACATATATATCCCTCTTTCAACTTAAATATTTATAGATAGTATATCATGAGCTTATTTGACTCAATTCACTAAAAAGAAATTATCATAAGAGCGAGTTGAAATTCATTATAAAAATGAAAACTGCAGTGAAATTATTTTTAGTCATCTTACATAAATTTATATAAGTAACAGATATTACGTTCAACGGTATTTCGACATCGAAAGTATACAAATCAATTTATTTTAAATATGGAGCATCTATAGCTTAAAAGTGGTTTCTTTTAATCTGCTAAATAGCTTATGATTCACCATCATCGCGTTCTGAGTATTAACAAAAATACAGCCTATATCAAAAAATGATAAGGTGGAAGGATTATCCATACAAATAGCACAATAATCGATATACTAATGATTAAGAGATGAACTCGATAAATAATAATAAGTTGTCTCTATATTTAAATTGAGGTGATATGTATGGTATCCGTCACACAACGCATTCAAGCAATTAAAAAAAGTGACTCTGTTAAGCAACCAAGAGGTGGTTATATTCCTCCAAAAATATTTAATAAACGATGTTTTGAAGATGGAATTGAACTATCTTTAAATGAGAACATCCATCCAACGCTTATTGGCATTGTCGTAGATTATTTGACGCGCTTTTGCCAAGGTGATGATAAGGCCTTTGTTTCTCCTATGAATGGGGCATTGGTCGTAAAAGATCTTGAGTATGCATCAGAACTACGATCGGAGATACACGGGTTAGATGAAGAATCGATTTTTAATGCGTGTAGATTATGCGGATATGAGAGCTTAGCACGTGCTGCGAAAAATACGTATAAACCTGTCCAAACGATTAATCCAGACGATGAAACGATTCAGAATATCAAAACAATGGTAATGAGAAGTCTACATTTTTTTGAAGAATATGGGCCGGTCAATCAAGAAAAAATTATTTTTGAAGGTGGGTATACAGATATTATCACTAAGGGAGATGCGGATTATTTAACTCCGCATGCTCTATGGGAAATGAAAGTTTCAAAAAATAGTCCTACTATCGAACATACATTGCAACTGCTGATCTATTATTTAATGGGATGTCGATCAAAACTTAAAGACCATTTTGTTGGGTTATCCGAATTAGGAGTATTCAATCCTCGACTAAATACAATGTACACTTTAGCTATCAATACAATTGACTCTGAAACGATTGAAGCTGTATCGAGACATGTCATTGGTTATTCAAACTAAGGTAGATGTCTAAGTTATCAATTTATTTTAATCTATATGAGTATTATAAGTGTATTAAAATACACGGTAAGTTGAGGTGAATAAGAATTGTCGAATGTAGACACACTGTTTCAATTGTTTTTGAGTAGTATTAAAGAAGACAATCGATTATGGAAAAATGAATACCTAGTTTCAGAAATTGGAGAAAAACTTTATGATTTAACTAGAGGGAGTTATAAGACCGCTTCTTTCAACTATGCAATGACTAGCTTGTTTAGTAGACAAAAAAGTCGGGATTACTTTATTTTAAAGAATAAAAACCTACATTCCGAATTTACACGTTTAGCTATCGATGCTAATAGAAATAACTCAAGTTGGAAAACCGTTTATGGAACAGAAAAAGTAAGAATTAATCCATATTATTTAATAAATCTTTTCCCGTATTCAAAAGGCGATAGCATTCGAATATTACCAATGTCTAATAAAGACTTAACATTTAGAGATAAAACTACTGCAGAAGTTCAAATATGGTTTCAACATACACTCCCTTCTGAACTGTATCAATTTAAAACTGGAATGAATATAGAACGGGGATCTCTTGTATTATTTCAGTGGAACTCTCACTTAATTGCTTCTGCCGTTTTAGAAGAAGTAATTAAATATTCTTCTCCAACCCAAAACGGTTATACGGGTAGCTATAGGTTTTTTCCTTCTTCAATAGCTACATTTATTCCTATTAACCTTCAGGAGGTTCAACAATCTGGCATTCATCTAAACAAATTTAGTAATGCTAAAAGAATAATTAACACTTTGTATTTTTACAATATGATGTGCTTACTTTTATCCAAAGAAATCACATTTACATCCCTAAGCAAATTAGAGGATCAAGAGGCAATGGAACGTATTGAACTGCCACATCGTGATCCTGAAGATGAAGATATTCCAGTTCAACGGATCAGAATAAATAATATGAAATCAAATCAAAAGTGGGTCAGAAGTAAATCTATTGTCAAAAAGGCTTTAACTGCTTCCGACTATACTTGTGAATATGATGCATTACACCAGAACTTTATTTCTAAAGTGACAAATAAAAATTATGTCGAAGCACACCATCTAATACCAATGGAGTTTCAAGACGAATTCGAGTATAGCTTAGATGCTGTCTCTTATACACATCTCCGAGCCCA
>NZ_WBYY01000182.1:0-6341 GCF_048985645.1 Exiguobacterium sp. A1_3_1
GTCTTCTGCTGCCCAAGCACGTAATTCACTCACGCTCCCCCGAATGTATTCCTCATACCGTTTCGTTAGTTCCCGGGCTAACGTCACCTGACGATCACCGAGTACTTCCTCGATCCCTTGCAACATCTCTTTCAAACGATGTGGTGCTTCATAAAAGACGAGCGTTCCGGTTTCGTATTTCAATTGCTCCAACGCTTCGCGACGCTCTTTTTTCTTCCGTGGCAAAAAGCCGTAATATAAAAAGCGTTCCGTCGATAATCCGGACGCGACAAGAGCGGTCAATGCAGCGTTCGCACCCGGAAGAACGATGACAGGGATGTCTGCTGCAATCGCTTGGCGAATCAGATCGCTTCCCGGGTCCGAGATGCCAGGCATACCAGCGTCGGAGACGAGGGCAATTTGTTTTCCTGCCTCTAAATCAGCGAGGAGTCGTTCGCCGCTTGTTTGTTTATTGTGTTCATGGTAACTGACAAGCTTCGACTCAATCGAAAAGTGTCGAAACAGTTTCATCGTCTGCCGCGTATCTTCTGCTGCGACGATATCGGATTCCTGTAAGATCCGTACTGCCCGATATGTCATGTCTTCTAAATTGCCGATTGGTGTCGGGACGATATAGAGACCGGCTCCTTGCTGTTGATAGCTACTCGTCGCTTTCATGAGGTTCCTCCTTGAATCAACCGTTCTTTTTGTGAACGGGTTAATTGTTTAATCGCATATTCCCGCTTCATTGCCTCTGACTTCGTCGCAAAAGCTTCCTGATGAACGAGGACGACCGGTAGACGGGCACGTGTATACTTCGCACCCTTACCTGCGTTATGTGTCGCGATGCGTTGCGTGACGTCTACCGCGTAACCCGTATAATACGTATCATCTTGGCAACGAACGATATAGACTGCATGCTCAGACATCGAACAGTTCCTTCATCTGAGCCGCATACGAGTTGTCCGCCTCATAGACGATGAATGGGGGGAGCACCTTCAGTCCAGGTTTTGCATCCTTGATCCCCTCAATCAAGAGCATGTTTGCTTCCTTCCCTGCTTTCGGATAAATCAGCTGCATCCGTTTCGGTTCCAAGCGATACGTCCGCATCAAGGTGACGATATCGAGCAGTCGTTCCGGTCGATGAACGAACGCTGCTTTTCCGCCTTGTTTCAACAAATCAGATGCACCTCGAATACAGTCTTCAAGGGTACAGAGGACTTCGTGCCTTGCAATCGTATAATGTTCACTTTGGTTTTGGTTCGATGTCTCATTTGCTAAAAAATATGGCGGATTGCAGGTGACAGCATCATAGATGCCGTATCCAAGACGCGCTCCCGCCTCTTTGACGTCCCCTTCAATCATCTCAATCCGGTCGTTCAGTTCATTCAAGGTGACGCTCCGTCGTGCCATCTCCGCTAGTCGTGGCTGGATTTCAAGACCCGTGATCTGCCCTTTCGTCCGGTAGGATAAAAAGAGTGGAATTGCACCGTTTCCTGAACAGAGATCGGCAATCCGTCCCTGTTGAATCGGGACCCACGCAAATCGTGCGAGCAGTGCCGCGTCAAGTGAATACGAGAAGACGGATGGACTTTGAATGATTTTCCCTTCCTGTCCTAAGAGATAATCAAGTCGTTCGTCTGGTAATAGTTCAAACATGTCGTGCCTTCCTTTCCGAAAAAAAGACTGACTCATGTAGAAGTCAGCCTCTCAATGTTTCGTTAACATGGATAAGCAAAAGAGACAATCGCCGTCTTTTCGTACTTGTCCATAATGCAAGTTACAGATGTGGAACCCTTCCTGGTACAATCGCCCGAGATTATCGTAGCCCGCACCGACGCCTGCTTCCGCTTCTTCCGCTTCCGTGACCGGCTGTTGTTCATCGCGTTCGACTTTTTCTCGAAGATGATGATTCTCCAGGTACAGATGTTGGTTCTCTTCCATCATGTAAGCCAGCTGATCCTTTAACACGCTCAGATGCTCAGTCAGCAAATGAATCTGTTGCTCAATCGCATCGACACGCGTAATGATTTCTTTTTTATCGACTCTCTCCACGCGTATGCACCCCGTTATTCTTTTGGTCGTTTTGGTTTTACGGCACCAACGGATACTAGTTCTTCCATTGAATACGTCAAGACGCGGGAACGATCCTTCAGTTCGATTTGAACGACTTGATCGAGGATGTTCAAACCAACGACGCGTCCTTCGCCTTCAGGTACTGTCAAACGTTTTCCGTAGTCCGGCAAATCACGGCGCATTTCTTCATACGTATCGTTCTCGTATTTCAGGCAGCACATCAAACGACCACATACTCCTGAAATCTTCGTCGGATTCAACGACAGGTTTTGATCTTTTGCCATCTTGATCGAAACCGGTTCGAACTCACCGAGGAAAGATGAACAACATAAGACACGACCACACGGACCGATGCCTCCCAGTAACTTCGCTTCATCCCGAACACCGATTTGACGGAGTTCGATACGCGTCCGGAAGACCGCCGCTAAATCTTTGACGAGCTCACGGAAGTCAACACGTCCTTCTGCCGTGAAGTAGAAGATGACCTTATTGCGATCAAACGTGTACTCGACATCGACCAATTTCATATCGAGTTTATGTTCACGGATTTTTTCGACACATACCGCATGCGCATCAAGCGCTGCGACTTTATTTTCGCGGACGATCATTGCATCCTTATCGTCAGCAATCCGAAGAATGGATTTCAGTGGCAACACCACATCTTCTTCGTCCATTTGTTTATCGGCGATGACCACTTCGCCATATTCAATGCCCCGTACCGTCTCAACGATGACTGCTTGTCCTCGTGATAATGACTCTTGTCCAGGTGCAAAATAATAAATTTTGCCCGCTTCTTTAAAGCGAACGCCTACTACTTCTAGCATGTCGCTCTACCCTTTCTGTAAGTCAAACATGAGACGCTCAACTGTTAATTGGGGATTAACATTCGCTTCGACCCGTCTTACTGCGGCAAGCACAGCTTGCAACCAGCGGGTGATCGTCGTCTGGCTCTTGGACCCCATCTGTTCAAGTTGGGGTTTACTATTCGTATAGGTCATACCTTCCCACGCCGGATTCAGTTTCAGACGTAAGACATCCTCGAAGAAACAAGTGACGAGTTCAAGACCGATTCGGACATCCTGACGGTTTTTGAATTGTCCCATCCATTTCTCTTGTACGAACAGTGGTAAATCAGCCGGACGATTCGCTAATTCCTCCATCAATTGTAACACTGACGCTCGCGCATTTACAAACCAGTCTTCGAGTAATGCTTCTTCTGCATCCTCGACTTTTGGATAGACACGCGCTGCCAATTGCGTCAACTCGTGGTCCCGTCCCGTTTTTTCAGATAAAACCTCGCCAATCATTTGACGATCCGCCGGACGAAAACTTAATAACTGTCCCCGCGATCGAATCGTCGGTAAAAGGAGCTGGGGTTGATTCGTCAACAATAAAGCCACTTTTCCTTCTCCTGGTTCCTCAAAGAACTTCAGCAAACTGTTTGCTGCTTGGGGAGTCATCTTATGGGACTGGGTAATGACATAAATCTGACGATCACCTTCAAGTCCTCGGAGTGAGAGATCATGCATCAATTGTTGAATCTGTTCTTTTTTGATGGTCGCGCCATCTGGTTCGATTTCATAATAATCGACCAAGTTGCCACTTTCCATCCGCCGACAGCTACGACAGACACCACACGGCTCCACATCGACCGGTGCCTCACAAAAAAGGCTTTTCGCGAACAAGTGAGCCGCTTCAAGTAGAAGCGGCTCATAGTCTCCGGTGAAGATATAAGCGTGATTGATTCGATCGTTCCGTAACGAATTTTGAAGAATCGTCGAAATGACCGATTGTGTCTGTTCCAGTTCATGAAACGTCTGCATCAGAATTGATGAAACCCTTCGATTGGCAAGACGAAGACCGTTGCCCCGCCTACCTGGACTTCAACGGGATACGGGATATAAGAATCGGCATGACCACCCATTGGTGAGATTGGAGAAACCATCTGTTCGCGACTTGAACAGTTCTTTTTGATCAATCGCAACAAATCATCGAGACGCTCACTCTGTACACCAATCATGAACGTCGTGTTCCCCTCTTTAAGAAAACCACCTGTCGTTGCCAGTTTCGTTGCTCGGAAATCATGCTCGACAAGTGCTTCCGCCAAACGTAAGCTATCTTTATCTTGAACGATCGTAATGACCATTTTCATGAGAATCTCTCCTTTTCTTCTAAATAGGTAATGACATCTTCCACTAAGTCCTGATGAATCGCTTCAATCGATCGATTGGCCCGTACGATCTGCACCCGTTCCGGATCCGATGCTGCAATCTGTTGGAAACCTTCATAGACGCGGGCACGAAACGCATCATCTCGCTGCTCGATTCGATCAAGTGCTCCCCGGTCCATCATTCGTTTTTTAGAATCCGTTACCGTTAAATCAAATAAATACGTTCGGTCTGGCGCTAACCCACCTGTTGCAGAATCATTGATTTGACGCACGAGATCAATCGGATGTCCGAGACCATACCCTTGATACGCAAGTGACGCATCAACGAATCGGTCACATAAAACTATTGTGCCTGCCTCTAACGCCGGTCGAATCAATTCCTCGACATGCTGTGCACGAGACGCTGCATACAGCAGAATTTCCGTCATCTCTTTCATTTCTTCAAAATCAGGATTCAAAATCAACGAACGAATTTCGTTTCCAACGCGTGTGCCACCTGGCTCGCGGGTCGTCATGACGTTATAGCCCTTTTCTTTTAACACATCGCCAAGCAATTGTAGTTGTGTCGTTTTACCGGCACCATCTGGTCCTTCGACAGTAATGAACGTACCTTTCATTCTTCAAACCCTTCCTCTATGACGCGTAACGCTCCTCGTTGCAATTGTTCGCCCCCTTGCAAATGAACGGCTACGGTTTGATAATATCGTAAACGTAGTACCTGTTCCGCCGTAATGCGTTCGCCTCTGACGATCAACGGAATGCCTGGCGGGTATGGAATAATCGTTTCGAGTGAAACATGACCGATACACTCATCCAGCTGACGGAACATACCTGTTGCTTGTTCTAACTGTTCATAAGAACAAGCTAAAGCAGATACCTGTATTTTACCCATAATTGGTTGCTCGATATACCTTTTCAAAGGAATTCCTTCTGATTTCATCATTTGAATGGCTCGTTCGACACGGTGGACCCAGTCATTCTGCTCAGACTTTGTTAGCGGACGAAGTGGCAAAATACAGACGACGTGATCTCCTAGAGCAAATTCCGCATCGAGTTGAACAGCTCGTAACGCGTGCAACAACGCATCTCCTGAATATCCCTCATACGTTAATGTCATCCGCGACCAATCATCGAATCGCAGAACCGTCATATGATCGAACCGTTGAAGTGCTTCGATGAATACATCATGACTAGCTTGCACATCTGACATCCCTTTAACTGTCCATTGTTCACGATAGGAACGGGCGTAATCTAATGAAGCCAGGAGTAAATATGAAGGACTCGAAGTCTGAAACGCTTGAAGCGCTCGCTGTAACTTCCTTCTCATCTTTTCTGAAAATCGCTCATGCATCCATGCTCCCATTGTCAGTGCTGGAAGTGTTTTATGAGCAGACTGAACAACAGCGGTTGCTCCTAATTCAAATGCAGAGCGTACACCAAATGCTTCACCGAAGTGTGCGCCATGTGCTTCATCCACTAATAAAGGGAGTTCGTGCGACGCTGTGAGCTGAACGAGTGACGTGATATCAGCTGCTTCCCCGTAATAGGTCGGTGAAGTGATAAACACACCGACTCCTCCTGGATATTTCGTAAACGCTTCCTTTAATGTTTCACGTGAAACATGTCCACTGATTCCCGTTTCCTTATGGATGTCTGGTTCAAGAAAGATCGGTTCGATTCCTAACCATTCTAGTGCATTAAACACGGATTTATGCGAATTACGCTGTACATAAACACGCTCTCCTCTTGCTGCTGTAGCGGCAAGCATCGCCCAGTTTCCAACGGTCGAACCATTCACAAGGAAATGACTCGCTTTTGCACCGTAGACTTTTTGCAACAAAGCTATCGCGTCAGCAATAGCCTCTTCCGGATGATGAAAATCATCTAGACCAGGTAATTCTGTGACGTCCCATTTAAAGAAGTCAGGAAGAGGCGTCAATGTCCCATTCTTATGACCAGGAACATGCCATGAGATGGGCGATCGATCTAAATGACGTTGAAGTGCATGTACAATAGGAAGTTCGTGTTTCATGAAAAAACTCCTTTTCCTCTAAAATGATTACACAAAAAGACCGACCTGCAATCTGCAGATCGGTCAAGTGCCTGGCAACGTCCT
>NZ_WBYY01000183.1:0-6275 GCF_048985645.1 Exiguobacterium sp. A1_3_1
GTCTCGTGGGCTCGGAGATGTGTATAAGAGACAGCCCTAAAATGTCATTATGCTTCTATATCGTCTCTTTTTGCTGGATGTTGAAGTCGATTTAAGTCAATAAAAAGCACTTCTTCTCACATTTCGTGAAAATAAGTGCTTTCTTTACTAGTTTTATATTTTTTAGTAACTGACATTCTCTCGCGCTACTTTTTTCGCGAAATAATCAATGATATCCCGACGACGAATGATTCCAATAAAGTGCTTTCCATCATCGATGACAGGAACGAAGTTTTGGTCCGTAATGACCTCAATCATCTCTTCCATTTGCGCAGTAATCGAGACTGGTTTATAACGAACACGTTGTTTAATATCCGTCAATCGTGTTTGCAAGACGTGATCGTAGTCTGCATGCTCTAGATTAGCCTCGAGCGCCCACAAGACATCCCCTTCCGTTAATGTCCCTGCATATTTACCTTTATTATCGACGAGCGGAACGGACGTAAATCGATGATGTTTCATCTTTTCTAATGCCTGTCTGACCGTCGATTCAGGATCTAAATATTTCACCTCATCTTTTGGTAGTAAGAAAAAAGCAATGTTCATTTCTGTTCCTCCCTAGCCACTCTGTGACACCTTCTTCATTTTATCACGAAGCCTCACTGGATTCATTTCTCAAATGATGAAAATCTCTACATAATTCCTTCATATTTATCCGTACCCTTCCGATAGTCAGAATAGACAGATTTTAAAGACTATTTAGGATAGGAGAATTCATCATGCGCCTCCCGATCACCCGTCGTTTGTTCATCGGGCTTATTTTGTTGCCCGCTCTTACTCTCGGTGTTTCCACTTGGTTTTCGTATGACCAAACAAGCCGAACTGTCGATCAACTGGTCGACTCGACATCCCAAACTGCTTTAAAGCAACTCGAACAATCGTTTTCCCGCATCATCGATGATACTAAAAAAGATACAACACTCCTTGCCGGACTCCCTTCCAACCGTGAAGACGGTATTCTACCGAACTACATAGATACAACCAAACAACCCGATGCTTCGGAGGCTCCTTCTCAAAAAGCAACAGATATCTATAATGTCCTTGAGAAATATGGCTCCTCAAAAATCGAAAATTCATTTATCCAATACGCTGATACGAAAGGCGGCTATCTTAACTGGCCAAAACAAGACGTCGCACCTGGATACGATCCTCGAAAAGAGATTTGGTATAAACAAGCGCTGGAGAATTCAAGCACTGTCGCCATGAGCGAGCCTTACTATGATAGCGCGACGAAATTATCCATCATCGGTTTCTCTAAGGCGACACTAGATGCTCAAGCGAACATCAAAGGTGTATTGTCTGTTTATAAAAGCATCAATCGTCTTGCTGAAGATATGAAACGGATTGAAATCGGACAAAAAGGATTTGTTTTCAGCTACACACAAGACGGTAAGATCGTCACGCACCCGAACCGAAATTATTTCTTCAAAAAAATCAATCAACTACGTGAAGACGGAAAAGCATATTTCTCTGCTCCAAAGTCCATGTTAGAGCAAGAATCCGGTACGAAGATCATGGACGTCGCCGGAAAAAAATCGGTCGTCATTTGGCAAACTTCTTCGAAAACAGGATTCAAACTAGCCGTCGTACTGGATTACGCTTCCTTGTATGCGCCTAAAGAAGCCATGCTCAATCAGTCATTGATCAATTTCGTCGTTGCGATCGCCCTCGCGACATTGATCGCTTGGTTGATCGGGCGTTCGATCAATCGCCCGCTGTCGATGCTCCGTCGTGAAGCATTAGCGATCGCATCAGGTGATTTGCGAACACAGCATCGTCCTAAACGATTCATCCGGGATGAATTAACAGACCTCAGTGCGAACTTCGACGCGATGCGCGCGCGCTTGCGACAAACGATTCTAGCGATGACTACATCCGCTACGACCGTTCGCGATGCGTCAGAAGAGCTCTCAAACAATGCGACTCATGTACAAAAGGCTTCACGTCATATCGGACAGACGATGGAAGAAATCGCTGCTGCTGGTGAAACTCAAACGAAACAAGCCGAACGTTCTTCCCATGCTGTATACGGTGTCAAGGAACGTTCTACAGCAATGCAACAGGTCGCGTCCACGACACTTTCTGAAGTCGCTTCCGTCGCTTCCGCTGCGACACGAGGAAGTGACGTGACGAAACAGACGATTTCTGATCTCTTGAACCATTCGGACTCATTGGAAAAAGAAATCGAGAACACTTCTGATTTCTTAGGCAAACGTTCTGATGAGATCGGAAAGATTCTTGGAACGTTGCAAGCCATCTCGAGTCAGACGAATTTACTCGCCCTCAACGCAGCAATTGAAGCCGCACGTGTTGGTGAACAAGGACGTGGATTTGCTGTTGTTGCGAGTGAGGTAAGAAAACTGGCCGAGGAGAGCGACGAATCCGCTAAACAAATCAAACAGCTCCTCGATAATATTCAACAAGAAACACATACTGCCATGAGTGCGATGCACCATGTCATGAGTGATTTGAAGCTGTCTCTTGAGTCTGTCAAAACGACAGGCGATGACTTCGAGCGCATCGCAGGATCCGTACATCATGTCTCAAATCGAACAGAGGTATTGACTGGTGACATCGAGGCGCTGACGCTTGCTACGGAAGAAGTATCCGATGCCATGGGAACCATTCTTGCTTTAACGGAAGAGAATGCAGCAGGTCTTGAGACAAGTGCTGCAAGTATTCAAGAAACGAACGCAACACTTGAATCCGTGACGACGGCAGCGGCTCACCTCGCTCACATCGCAGGTGATCTCCATGCGCTCACATTGGAATTCCAGTTAGACGAAACCGTATCTGAAAAACATTTGACCGAAGAACAAGAAGACGTCCTTTCATCAGAACCCGACACAAGTCATTCTGCTGACGATGCCTATGCGGAAGTCGCAAGCACAGAATTGACGGAGCACGATATCGAAACGAATGATCCTGAAGTCGAGACGTGGCACGAGGAGGAACCAACACCTGAGTCTTCTCCGTCTCCTACGAATCCATAAGCCTATCGATCCGGAGTCTTGAAGAAAGACTTCGGATTTTTTCATTCCCTACTCGACTATCGATTGCCGAGCACATACACTAGATACAATCGATGCATCATTCGAAAGGAGTCGCTTCATGAATCCCTTAAGCCCCTCAGACTTGACACAAATCGCGGAACATTTATTTGGGATGACTGGTTTTTTTATTTCCTATCAAGATCAAGAGCATATCTCAATCGAGTTACGTCCTTCCGCACCCAAGCATCCGGCGAATCTATTGATTGAAGGTACGTGGCCTACTTTAAAAAATCATCGCCCTCTACTTCATACCTTAAAAGACGGAACGGCTTACCTGTTCGTAGACGTTCCTGACCAAGGCATGTACCGGATCGGTCCCGTTCTCTTACAGTCAGCACTTTTTCGGGCTCATATTCAAGATGAGACCTATCATCAATTTTATAAAGTTCTACCCCGAACGACGGAAAATCGTCTGATCGACTGTGCCCATTTGCTCTATCACCTTCTACATGGTGAAGGATTGTCTTCTCGTGACATCGATCATGTTTCAGATATACAGGAAGAGGAAATTCCTTTAGTGTCTGAAGCCCCTTCGCACACAGGTGTGACCGCCTATCGAAAAGCTTGGCAACGTGAGCAACAAATCATCGACTGGATCTCATCCGGACAGAGCGAACGGTTGGCGACGACCTATTCTCTTCCCGCATACGGTGAGTTCGGAACACTTGCACGTCACCAACCACTCCGAGCAGAAAAGAATCTACTTCTAGGAACAGTTCTTCTGAGCGCACGTGCCGCTATCCGTGGGGGACTAGAACCAGACGAAGCCTTTTCGCTCAGTGATCGGATGATTGAGACGATCGAAGCTGCGACGAGTATTGCAGAATTGCGAAATCGTCACGTTCGGATCACGGTATCTTTTGCGGAAGCCGTCAAAGAAATACAGGCGTTGCGTCATTCGCCACACGTCCTAGCTGCCATTCGATACATTCAGCAGCATCTCTACGATCCTTTATCGGTCTCGTCCATCAGTCAGGCGATTCACGTATCCTCCAACTATTTATCCGTTTTATTTAAAGATGAAACGGGTTTACCGCTGGCTCGTTACGTCATTCGTGAACGGATTCGCGAAGCGAAAAGATTGCTACGTTCATCTGACGACTCGCTATTGACGATTTCAAACCGACTGCACTTTTCAAGTCAAAGTCATTTCAGTCAGGCCTTTAAACAAATCACGGGCGAGACACCCACTCATTACAGACAAAAGACAGATTTTTAGGAACACTGCTACCTTTTTCAGATTTGTGATATCCTATTCAACAGAATACAATTTTGCCGAATCGAATCTTTTTCGATTCTTTCATCAAAAGGAGAGTCAACATGAATTCAATTAGTGTGATCATTCCAGTCTATCAAACCGAATCTCAAGCAAAAGCTGCGATTCAATCCGTTCTCGACCAACACGTTTCGATTCCTGTAGAAATCGTCGTTGTCTTTGATGGACCAAGTTCTTATGTCGATGACATTCGTGCACTATATCCAACGTGTACCATCATCGAGCAATCACATCAAGGTGTGTATGCGGCTCGACGCAATGGAGTTCAAGCTGCTTCAGGAGACTATGTCATCTTTTTAGATAGTGATGATATTCTTGCTCCCCGTGCGCTTTACACATATATCAAGGCATACGAGAAGTCTCGTGGGGAAGTCATCATCGGTAAGATCTCCCCTGTTTATAATAAGAAGAAATGGCTGATGCCGATCGATGACGATCGTTACTTCTTTTACTCGCGCACGAAGTTTAATTCGCGTCACCTGACGACGATCCATGGATGGATGATCAAAAAAGAATTGCTTCAGACATTGCCTAGCCTCGAAACGACGTGGTTTGCGGATACGCTCATCGCGCATACTGTCATTTCGCAGTTAACGAACATTACTTCCGTCAACTACATCGTGTACGGACGGAATTCAAGAAGTACACCACTGGATGGTCAATCGCTCTTCCAACTACGTGACATTACGACACTCTCAGATATCTCTCGGATTTATGGCATGTTATCAGCAGAGACGAAAGATGAAGAAGTTCAAAAATTCTTAAATACATGGTATAAGCGTTTCATTTCAAAACGTGGACGTACATTACTCGAACGGAGTTCGTCTAATACTCAACAAGCAGAAGTCTTCAATCATGTCGCTTACGACTTAAAGCGGATGCCATCAAAGAGTAAATATCTACAAGCCTGGTCAACGGGATCGTACGCGATGTTCAAGCTGTACATTACTGCTGTCAAAACAAAACGTTCCTTACGTACGGCGCGTCGTAAAAAAATTAAAAATGGTCTTATGCTGTATCGACTATTCCAGAAGATGCCGATCAAAGACAATCTCGTCTTATTCGAAAGTTTCTTAGGGCGGAGTTACTCGGACAATCCGAAGGCACTTTACCTTCACCTAAAAGAAAAACATCCGGAACTAGAACTTGTTTGGATTTTCGCTCAAGAACCTTCTGATGAAGTGAAGGAAGCATGTCCGAATTGGGTACTTCGAAACAGCTTTACGTACTATCAATACATGGCTCGTGCGAAATACTGGATTTTCAATACGCGTCAGCCGCTCAGCTTGAAAAAACGCGAAGAAACCATCTATCTTCAAACATGGCACGGTACGCCATTAAAACGACTCGGTCTTGATATGGAAGATGTGCATATGGCTGGAACGAATGCGATTCGCTATAAAAAGAATTTCTATAACCAAGCGCAAGAATGGAACTATCTGATTTCGCCAAACGCGTACTCGAGCGAAATCTTCAAGAGCGCATTCGGGTTCCAAAATACAATGCTTGAAACGGGCTATCCTCGTAACGATCTCTTATATGCCGATAATCAAGCGGGTCTCATTAGTGAAATCAAAACACGCTTAAATATTCCGGCTGATAAAAAGATCGTCCTTTATGCACCGACATGGCGAGATGATGAGTTCATCGCGCGAGGAAAATACCGATTCGACTTGCAATTGAATTTAAATGAGATGCAAGCACGCCTCGGTGATGAGTACGTCGTCCTTTTACGGATGCACTACTTGATTGCTCAAAACATGGATATCAGTGGACACGAAGGATTCGCCTACGATGTCTCTTCATACGGTGATATCGCAGAACTCTACCTGATTAGTGATATCCTGATCACGGACTACTCATCTGTGTTCTTCGACCTGTCTCTTATACACATCTCCGAGCCCACG
>NZ_WBYY01000184.1:0-6210 GCF_048985645.1 Exiguobacterium sp. A1_3_1
TTTTGGCGACTCAATTAGAATACCAAGTTTGAAACAAGAAGTCAACAACTTTTTTAAAATTGTTTTTTACTTGTTTGCCGTAAGCGCTCGTCCTCTTAAGGACATGAATTAATATATCACGATAATTAGACATGTGCAACTACTTTATTAAAATAACTTATAGTTTTTTTAGAGCATGTAAAAACCGCAGACAAGAATGGCTGCGGTTTACTTCATCATCAATGAGACGCGTCTTCTTTTTGCTTCGCTTATATAGAAGAAATACAGTGATTCCGCTAACTTCATTTGTGCTTCTAAATCACCATAGTCATCATAGCTGATTTCTAAGAGATGACGCTTCATCAAATAATCTTCTTTTGCTTTTGCTAATTCTTCTAACAAACGCTGGTCGTACTCACTGCGAATCTTCTTTCGAAACCAACTCATAGTTCGCGACGTCCCTCCATTGCACGAGATAACGTCACTTCATCTGCGTATTCAAGATCTCCGCCAACCGGAAGACCATGGGCAATTCGAGTGATCCGAATACCCGTCGGTTTTAAGAGACGCGATAGATACATCGCTGTCGCTTCTCCTTCGATATTCGGATTAGTTGCTAAGATGACTTCCGTAATCGCTTCGTCCGCTTGAAGACGTGTCAGTAGGCTAGATACATTGATATCCTCTGGACCGATTCCTTCCATTGGACTGATTGCTCCATGCAAGACATGATACAACCCTTGGTAATCTCGCATCTTTTCCATTGCAATGACATCCCTTGAATCTTGGACGACACAGACAATCGTACGGTTTCGGTGTTTATCTGTACATACATAACAAGGATCTTGATCCGTGATATTCCCGCAGACACTACAGTAGGCAATGTCGCGCTTCGCGCTGACCAATGCCTTTCCGAACATCAAGACATCGTCCTCTTCCATATCAAGGACATGAAACGCTAGACGAACTGCTGTCTTCGGACCAATCCCCGGCAGTTTCGTAAAACTTTCGATCAAACGACTAATCGCTTCAGGATATTGCAAGTGGTTTCCTCCTACGAATTAAAACATTCCCGGCAGATTCATACCTTGTGTGAATTTCCCCATTTTACTTGCTACGAGTTCATCGACCTTCTTCAAAGCATCGTTTGTTGCAGCTAAGACGAGATCTTGAATCATTTCAACATCATCTGGATCAACGACTTCTTCTTTAATGATGACATCTACGATATTTTTATGACCATCAGCGACGACTGAGACCATTTCTCCGCCTGCTGTACCTGTCACTGTTAAGTCTTTTAGTTCTTCTTGTGCTTTCGCCATATCCTTTTGCATCTTCTGCATCTGCTTCATCATATTGTTCATGTTTCCCATTCCGCGCATCTGTATTCCTCCTCGAATTTAATCTTCGAACTCTACGATATCACCAAAACGACCAAGCGTCTCGGACAATAACTGATCGCTCTCCGATTCTTGTTTTGTTTCCTTCTCTTCTATACTACTACTATTTCGCTTAGCAACAAACTCTGCCTTCAGTTCATGCCAATCCTTTGAGAGAATCGCTAAAATTTCGCGTTTGACGCCGCATACTTCATACAGCGCTTCTTCAATCACGAAACGTGTTCGTTCATTCGTCATGACCTGCTCAAAGTGCCATCCTTTACCGTCATCGAATTCAATCAGCAACGTATCCGCTGAACAAAGAACCGGTTTACTCTCATGGAGTAACGAGTAGATGGGACCATCTTCTTTTAAAATCCATTTTAAGATGTGATCCCAGCGTTCTTGAATCTCGCGCAATTGCGCTTTCTCTGCTCGCTCTAGCATTTGGCGAATCCGCTCTTTGGCGATTCGAACGGTTGGTCGTCCTTGTTTCCGCTTCGGTTGCGCTTGTGGTGCAGCCGCTTCTTGTGCTGGAACACCATTCGACTTCCATTGGTGCATCTGTTCTTTCATTTCGCGGACTTCCTGTTGCAACGATTGGACGATCTGTCCCGTTGTTCTCCCCTGTTCCGCAATTTGAATGAAGGCAATCTCAACGAGGACTCGCGGATGATTCGTCAACCGCATCTGTTGTTGGCAGTCATGTAACTGATCAATGATCGTAAAGCACGTCTCTGCTTCAATCGATTCAACGAATTGTTTGAACTCATCCGTCGGGCGCGCACGCTCTAGCAAATCGACAGCTGTAGGCGAGGCTTTCAACAACAACGTGTCTCGGTAAAAGAAGACGAGATCCTCCACGAAACGTTTTAGATCTTTCCCCGCTCGCTGCATCGTTTCAAGCGTCTGTAACAACTGATCGACTTGATGTTCATGTAAGGCACGGGCAATGTTCAGTAATGCTTCATCTTCTACTGCTCCTGTTACTTCAAGAACAGCCGCATCATTTAGATCACCATTCGAAAAAGCAACCGCTTGGTCGAGTAGACTCAGCGCATCACGCATACCACCATCCGCCGCTCGGGCGATCAATCGTAATGCCGTATCCGAATACTCGATCGATTGGTCTTTTAAGATATATTGCATCCGCTCTACGAGTTGATCGACTTCATGCCGCTTCACATCGAAACGTTGGCAACGCGAGATGATCGTCGCCGGAATTTTATGTGGTTCAGTCGTTGCTAAGATGAAGATGGCGTGCGCCGGTGGTTCTTCTAGTGTTTTGAGCAAGGCATTAAAGGCACCTGTCGACAACATATGCACTTCATCAATGATATAGACTTTATAGGCTGCTTCTGAAGGGGGATATTTGACTTTATCCCGGATTTCCCGAATCTCATCTACGCCGTTATTGGAAGCGGCATCGATTTCGAAGACGTCCGGGCTTGATCCTTCTGTGATCGCAAGACACGTCGGGCACGTATTACACGGTTCTTTGACCGGTGCATGCTCACAGTTGATCGCTTTAGCGATGATTTTGGCAAGACTCGTCTTTCCTGTTCCACGAGGACCCGAAAATAGATAGGCGTGGGACATCCGTCCCTCCATCAATGCATTTTGGATCGTACGGGTGATATGCGCTTGTCCAACGACTTCGTCGAATCGTTGCGGACGGTACACGCGGTATAGTGCTTGATAGGCCAAGTTTGCGCCTCCTCTTTTTAAGTTCCTCATTCTATTTTACCTAAAAAAGTCTACAACCGAAACCGGCTGTAGACTTGTCTTTAAAAATTAAACTGCCGCGCACCATATTCTGAAATATGTTCAACATGCGTTACTCACGCAGCCTGCTCAGTCCAAGCACCCCTACAACACACAGAGAGCACCACTTAAGGCTGCTTCCTTCCGGACCTGACCTGGTTCATGGGTATCTGTTGCGTAGGACTCAAACGTCAACGCTACTTACGTGAGGCAGACCACACCAATCATATCCCTCGACATGGAATTCAGTCTCGCTATAGCGGATTGCGAGTGACAGGGAACCGCTACATCCCCACCTAGCACGGCAAATGGTTTATCGATTTTTAGTGGCACCTTGTTTCAGTGCTTTTTCATTATACTGTTTCATCTGGTGCGATGCAACCCATTGCCCGCTTTCGCGCTTTCTTTTTCGCGCGCAGTTCCCGAAAGAACGTCGTTAGCATCTCACCACACTCTTTTTCTAATATACCGCTCGTCAACTCTGAGACATGATTGAACCGATCGTCTTGCACTAGGTTCATCAGCGTTCCGCAGCACCCACCCTTCGGATCAACGGCACCAAAGATGACATGTTCAATTCGCGACAGCATGATGGCTCCCGCACACATCGGACACGGTTCGAGTGTCACGTATAACTCGCACCCTTCAAGTCGCCAGTTCCCGAGCTTTCGGCAAGCCTCCTCGATTGCGATCAACTCCGCATGTGCCGTCGCCTGTTGATCCGTTTCCCGGTGATTGTACCCCGTCGCGATGACTTCATCGCCTTTGACGATGACACATCCGATCGGAACTTCACCGATTGCTTCTGCCTTTTTCGCCTCTTCAATTGCAAGGCGCATATAGTGTTCCTGTCGTTCCATTGACGATACTCCTCACTCTAAAAAAATTCTCCTTTTGAAACTTCAGCAAGTCGTACTTCTTTGTGCTAAAATATAAATTGCACTTTGCTGAACGGAGGGTCATTGTATATGTTCATAACGGTTGAAGGACCGATTGGTGTAGGCAAAACATCACTTGCGAACGCCATCAGTCACCATTTCTCTTTTTCTATGTTACGCGAAATCGTCGAAGAAAATCCCTTTCTTGGAAAGTTCTATGAAGATATCGAAGAATGGAGCTTCCAGACGGAAATGTTCTTCTTGTGCAATCGCTTCAAACAACTCGATGATATCGAACGTCATTACCTCAGTAAACAACGCTCTGTCGTTGCTGATTACCATATTTTTAAGAACTTGATTTTTGCACACCGCTCTCTAAAGGTAGAGCATCTTGAGAAGTATGAACAAATCTATTCGATCCTGACGACGGACATGCCAAAACCAGATGCTGTCATCTACTTGAACGCAAGTATCGACACCTTGATGAAACGTGTTGCGCTGCGCGGACGAGAAATCGAAGAAAATATGTCACGTGCCTATCTCGAACAATTAGCCGAGGATTACGAGACATTCGTCACGGAATACCAAGTCAAACATCCGGAAGTCAAAATCATCCGTTTCGACGGAGATGCTCTCGACTTCGTCAAGCGACCAGAAGATCTCGAGTACGTCTTGACGACGATCCGGAACGAATTATATGAAGGAGCGAACCACGCATGAACTTGAAGCTACGTGAAAAATACAACATCCCGGCAGATGCCGTCATTACGATCGGCGGTATGGTCGGGATCGGGAAATCAACGATCACAAACGGATTAGCCGATGCCCTTGGTTTCCGGACTTCACTCGAAAAAGTCGATACGAACCCTTACTTGGATAAATTCTATCATGATTTCGAGCGTTGGAGTTTCCACCTCCAAATCTATTTCCTCGCTGAACGCTTCAAGGAGCAAAAGCGGATTTTCCAATACGGTGGTGGTTTCATCCAAGATCGTTCAATCTATGAAGATACAGGGATCTTTGCTAAGATGCATTTTGAAAAAGGAACGATGTCTCCAACGGACTATGAAACATATTCAAGTTTGTTTGACGCAATGGTCATGACACCGTTCTTCCCACATCCGGATCTTTTGATCTATCTTGAAGGTTCGTTCGAACAAGTACTAGAACGAATTCGTCTTCGCGGACGTGAGATGGAGCAACAGACACCAATCGAATATTGGGAAGAGATGTACGAACGCTATACGAACTGGATCAATAACTTCACAATCTGCCCGGTACTCCGCTTGTCGATCGACGAATACGACTTACTGAACGAGCCAGAATCCATCGACCGGATTCTCGCGAAGATTGAAAAGCAGCTTGAAGTTGCTCGCATTGCCAATACACGCTAACTGATCAGATCTGCCTCTTAGGCGGATCTTTTTTTGCGCAAAAAAAGGAGACGCGTGTCGCATCTCCCTCGCATTAACCAATTACTTGATTGATTTGTTCCATATGGTGTAGATCATGTTGAGCCATTGCTCCGAGGAACTGACCGATTGTCAGTTCTTTGTCTTTAATGACGACCTTGTCCTGCAGGCGTTCTTCCGGAATCAATTCGACTGCACGGCGCAACAAGTCACGGCTGACTAAAAACTCATCGATCGTCAAGATCCGTTGCTGCTCACGGCTCATCTTCGCCGCTTCTTCATTGACGGCTTGGCTATCCGGTGCGACACGGAATGGTTCACCCGCGAGCAAGTACGGGATGCGCTCTGCGACCATGAAGCGATCCCATGGTGATAAGTGACCGATGATCTCAGCAATCGTCCATTTACCTTCTGCATACGATGTTCGCCATGCCTCTTCTGAAATCTGTTCTAAGTCTTTTACATATGTCATCGTCATCGCATAATGCGAAAGCAACGATTCTTTTGTTTGTTCGTTCATTTCGTCCACCTCTTCTTCGTTTTTCACGTAGGCAACCATAGCACGCACAAAGAAATCGATGCAACAAAAAAGCACCTCAGAATTGAGATGCTTCATAAAAAGCGGAGTCGGTGGGATTCGAACCCACGCGAGCCTTGCGACCCCTAACGGATTTCGAGTCCGTCCCCTTCAGCCGGACTTGGGTACGACTCCATGATTATATTTATTTTTGGGTAAAAAAAAAGAAGTGGAGGAGGCGGTGGGATTCGAACCCACGCACGGCTTTCGCCGCCTGACGG
>NZ_WBYY01000185.1:0-6128 GCF_048985645.1 Exiguobacterium sp. A1_3_1
GACAATGGCTCTCCTTCATACTCATCGCGTAAGTCCGTATGCGCATCAAAGTGAAGCACGACGAAATCATCGTAGTGTTTATCGAACGCTTTGACGACTGGCCACGTGACTAAATGTTCGCCACCCATACCGAGCGGGAACTTGCCTGCTGTCAGTAACGAATCGACGTATTCTTCAATCATATCAAGTGATTTTTGAGCATTCCCGAATGGTAACGGGATATCTCCCGCGTCAAACAACTTCGCGTCGGCGATGTCACCATCTAAGTACGGGCTATATTCTTCTAAACCAAGAGATACTTCACGGATACGTGCCGGACCAAATCGTGAACCCGGACGGAAACTGACCGTCCAGTCCATCGGCATGCCGTATAAAATTCCTTTTGCATCTTCGTGAGTCGGTTGACTCGCGATAAAGACTTTTCCTGAATATGCTTCATCAAAACGCATGATCCATTCCCCCTGTTCATTTGCCGTTTGCTGATACAAACGTCTGTTTACCTGACAACAGAGCGATTTCGAAGATCGAAACCGCTCTGTTCATGTGTGCTATAGTGACTGAGCTCAGCCGTTCGTCAAATCTTTAACGAATTTCGGAAGTGCGAAAGCTGCCGTGTGAAGCTCAGGCGTGTAATACTTCGTGTCGATCTCGTGGAAACGCTCTGGTGCAACAGCAAGCGGATCGTGTTTCTTTGATCCGATCGTGAACGTCCAAAGACCACTTGGGTACGTCGGAACGTTAGCGATGTAGAGCTTCGTGATTGGGAAGATTTCTTTAACATCACGTTGGACATCACGGATCAAGTCTGGTGTGAACCATGGGTTATCCGATTGCGCGACGAAAATACCGTCTTCTTTCAATGCTTTTGAAATACCAGAGTAGAAGCCTTTCGTGAACAAGTTGACCGCTGGACCAACTGGTTCAGTCGAGTCGACCATGATGACATCATACTCGTTTTCTGCTTCTGCGATATGCATGAATCCATCCCCAACGATGACTTCGACGCGTGCATCGTCCAATCCACCTGCAATGTTCGGGAGGTATTTTTTCGAATACTCGATGACTTTTCCGTCGATTTCAACTAAAACAGCTTTTTCGACGGACGGGTGTTTCAAGACTTCACGGATGACTCCGCCGTCTCCTCCACCAACGACCAGAACCGATTTTGGATTCGGGTGTGTGAACAACGGGACGTGCGCGACCATCTCGTGGTAAACGAACTCGTCCTTATCTGTCGTCATGACCATTCCGTCAAGTAACAACATCGTACCGAACTCGTCCGTTTCAACCATCTCTAGGCGTTGAAACTCCGTTTGTTCGCTCTCATAAACGTGGTTGACACGGAATGTGATACCGTAATCTTCCGTTTGGTGTTCCGTGAACCATAACTTTAATTTTTGTTCCATTTGCGATAGAACCCCTTTCTTTCATCAAGACAAAAGTTGTTCGTATGCGAGTGGCGTTTACGGCGCTTCTTAATCATACAAATGCGAGTATACCGAATTTCGAAAGAAACTTCTATATAATTCGAAAATTTTTGTCTTCTGTCTTTACTCGACGAACGTCACGATTTCATCAAGTGGACGACGTTGCTTATCACGTTTTGGTTCGTCTGCCCGGTAACCGAATGCGACCATGACCGGCACCGTGAAAACAGAACGATCGAGCAGTCCACGATCGACGAGTAATTGCTCGACGGCTTGCTGGTCGAATCCTTCGATTGGACATGAATCGATACCGATTTGTGCTGCCGTCGACATCATGTTTCCGAGTGCGATATAGGCTTGTTTTGCTGCCCAGTCTTCCATCGCTTTTGGGTTATCACCAATCGCGAAATCCTTCTCTAAAAACAGACCATAACGCTTCGTCCGTCCGGCCTTTGCTTCTTCGGATAGACCAAGGAAATCCATCATCTGCGTGACATGTGGACCATTTGCCTGCATTTGTTCTCCTGTCCGGGCGAGGAACAAGACGAAGTGACTCGCTGTCGGCAATTGTCCTTGTGCGCCCCAAGAGATTTCTTTTAATGCGTCTCGGATTTCTGGATTTTGAATGACGAGCATATTCCATGGCTCATATCCGAACGAGCTCGGTGACAGACGCGCCGTTTCTAAAATGAACCGAAAATCGTCTTCTGGGATCATTTGACCATTAAATGTCTTGGTCGCATGACGAGATTGAAATGCTTCGAGAATCGCTTGTTTTTGTTGTTGTTTTTCCATTGGAAATGCCTCCTTCAAAATGATGACTGCTTTTGTTATATCAAATCTGATTTCAGACCGCCTCTGATTTGCTCACATCAAGCTTTACGTTAGTTTTAAGACGAAACGGGAAATAATAGTATTAACGTTTTCCTTTTTTTATTTCCACATTATTTTAAAAACGCTTGATTGCAATCTTTTTTGCTTATCCTTCCATGAAAAACATTGATCTCTTTATTCTCATTTCCCGGTCGATTTGCTTTTCCACACAAATGTTTGTTACGGTAGTACCCTGCGTGATTAGGTTTTGTTATCGGATCGACGGGGTAATGATAATGTCGTTGCCATCATTTGATACAGAACAACTATGTAAAATTCGAAAGAAGGTGTTGAACACGATGGAAAATAATCGAAAAAGTAAGATCACAAAAGTCTTTATGGTATCCGTCATTTTCTGTGTGCTCTTTACCATATGGGGAATCTTACCGGAATCCCTAATCGGTGCAGCTAGTCTCGGAAATGTCACAGCTAAAGCACAATCCTTTGTTTCTAACGGATTTGGCTGGCTATATCTTCTCGGCATGAGTGCTTTTTTAATCATTGCTATCTTTTTAATCTTTTCCCGCTTCGGTTCGATTCGACTCGGTAAGGATTCGGACCGTCCTGAATATGGTCTCATTTCTTGGTTTGCTATGCTCTTCAGTGCTGGTATGGGAATCGGGCTTGTCTTCTGGGGTGTCTCAGAGCCATTGACGCACTTTCATACACCGCCAGTCGCAACAGCATTTGGTGTCGCGACGTCGCTCGGTCTCGGTGCACAACAAATCTCAGGTGGATTGAACTTCCTAACGAGTAGTATTCCTAACTCCTTCCTGACACAAATGATCATCATTGTCGTTGTGTCTGTCCTTTACATGATGAGTGCGGCATCCGGACTCGATAAAGGAATCGTTCGTCTCAGTAACGCCAACATCGTCCTCGCCGTTCTGTTGATGATCGGCGTCCTGTTCCTCGGACCGTTCAGTTTCATCATGGACCTCTTCGTGCAAACAACAGGTGCTTATTTGCAAAACTTACCGGTCATGAGTTTCCGGGCATCTGCCTTTAATCCAGACGAACGAGGCTGGATCAACGATTGGACGATCTTCTACTGGGCATGGTGGATTTCCTGGTCACCATTCGTCGGTACGTTCATCGCCCGTGTCTCGAAAGGACGGACGATTCGTGAGTTCGTCATCGGGATCATGCTCGTCCCAACGATCTTTGGTCTCCTTTGGTTCTCTGTCTTCGGTGGATCAGCGATTTGGAACGAATTGTTCCAAAATGTCGATCTGATCTCGACGGTCAACGATAAAGGAGTCGAAACCGGTATGTTTGCTCTATTTGAAACATTCGGTGGCTTAGGCACGTTCCTTAGCATCGTCGCTGTCTTCTTGATTACGACGTTCTTCATTACTTCGGCTGACTCCGCGACATATGTTCTCGGTATGCTATCGTCTGGTGGTAGTCTCATGCCAAGCTTACGCATCAAGCTTGCTTGGGGTATCATCCAGTCTTCAATCGCCGCCGTCTTACTTTATGCCGGAGGATTGAGTGCCCTACAGGCAGCAGCTGTTCTAGCCGCCTTCCCGTTCATCTTCGTCGTCGGAATGATGGTCATCGCCCTGTTCAAAGATTTATCGGAAGAACCCGATGCGCAAAAAGAAGTCACAGACTTAAAACAAGATGCCTAAATCGTTTTGAATTCCTCCTTCCGTCGCATACGGAAGGATGTCTTTTTTGTTATCCTGAATTATGCAAAGTAGAAAGAAATGAGGTGGCTCATGCGAAAACGTACACGCTGGTTAGTATCCCTCAGCGTCCTCGCATTAGGAAGCTGGTTTTTATATCGTGAAAATAACATCATTGATGTCTCACAGGTGACGGTTACGTCAAATCGCTTACCGGAAGCATTTGATGGTTATCGTGTCGTCCAAGTAGCAGATTTACATGGCAAGGCGTTCGGGAATGAACAAGAACGACTACTGAAGAAAATTGATCGCGAAAAGCCGGATCTCGTCGTCATGACTGGCGATTTGATTGACTCGAGGCGAAACGGTGAAGAAGCTGCCCTTACACTCATGAAAGCGCTCGTTGATCGATACCCGGTCTACTTCGTCACCGGGAATCATGAGGTTCGGCTCAATCTAACGATTTTGCCAAAGCTTGAGCAACTGGGTGTCACCGTTCTTCGAAATCAATCACGTGTCATCGAATACCAAGGTCAATCAATTTCGCTGATCGGTATCGATGACCCGACGACGACACGGTGGCGCGAAGGGCTATCAGAACCGGATGGCATTCGTCAAAGTCTCGATCAAGCATTGCAAGACGTATCACCTGATGCGTTTCGACTTTTGCTTGCGCATCGTCCGGAATATAAATCCTTGTATGCCGAGCGTTCCGTTGATCTCGTCTTATCCGGTCACGCCCACGGCGGACAGATCCGCCTGCCGTTTACGGAAGGTCTGTATGCGCCTGGTCAAGGATTCTTTCCAACCGTGACGGCAGGTCGCTATCAGGAACAGCAGACCGAACTGATCGTCAGTCGTGGTCTCGGAAACAGCCTGTTTCCGTTTCGTCTGTTCAATCATCCAGAACTCGTCGTCTTGACGCTGAAACGACCATGAAAAAAGAACGTGTGCCGCGGCACACGTTCTTTTGTTTAGACCAACGCTTCATGTAAAGCAGCGTCAGCATTTTCCCACATCTCAGGTTTATGTGTCTGCAAGAAATCACGTAACAATTCTTTTGAACGCTCATCCATATGATCGACGACAATCCGTCCTTTAAGAGATTTATCCATCTTATTGACGTGATCAGCAAGAATCTTGAATCCGCGACGCGCTTCCGCATCGACTAGCAGATCGCACGCAGCCACACCGCCGTAATAGAATCCTTCTGGCTTACGACCGACCGTCACCCAGACGATCCAGTACAGTTTACCGTTTGGCGTATCGGCTTTGTCCGTCGTGAACTTGACGCGTTTCTCGATGGCTGCTTTCGCGTGCATCGCACCCATGTCGATGTAAGCTTCACCGTCTTCAGGAGAAATGATGACGGGTGACATACTATTTAAGCTAAGTGTCCCGACACCAAATCCACCATGACCGTCTGTTGAGTTATCTGAAATGATATTGAAGTTAATCTTTTTTTCCATCGTGTTTTGTCCCCTTTTAATCCTGTTGCTTCTATCATACCGTATTCCGAGGTGTCTGCAACCAGTCACTCATAACGAAGTAACTGTAATTGTTCCTCTGATGCTCGGCGAATCGTCGGGAGACGATAACACGTCATGGACGCAATTTCCTCATGTGCCGGGGGATTAACCTCTTCAAGATGAAGCAAAGCGCGGTCAAACAGGGTTTGCGCCGCGCGACCGAACAAGAAGAGACGTTCCAGCGAAGAACACCGCGACCGAATCGCACGTAACTGATGCGCGAGTTCTCTCACTTTCGCCTCGACCTCTTCTTCCATGTCAGCTGTCGGTTTTCGATTTTGAAACAACGGTTTGAAACGTACATCGTCTTCAAGCAACGTCAACATCCCGTATCGCTTTGCTTCTTTTTGATTCAGCAGTTGAGCGAGTTCTTTATCCGTTACGAGTCGTCCGAATGGAATGTTCTGTTCAAAAACGATATCTGAGACTTCGAGTCCTTTTGCACCAGACAACGGATAATTCGTATCTTCCGGTAACGCCCGATCAAAAATCAGTAACGTATGAATCTTCTTCCGTATGATTGCGTCCATATGTCTCTCCTTTTCTGCCGTATGTGTATGACTACCTTCGCTTCCGACAATAATAGCTCCTACCTTATACCCTTCTTTTTCGAAAACGATGTTCGAATTGACGAATCCCCTATCGAATGCGCTATACTGATGGCGTAT
>NZ_WBYY01000186.1:0-6082 GCF_048985645.1 Exiguobacterium sp. A1_3_1
TGTGTATAGGAGACAGAACTTACACCAAGCGGTCGTTCAAGAAGCGAGCGAAGAACACGAATCAGGTGTCGTCATCGCTGAATTCCAAAAAGGGTACAAATTGCACGATCGTGTGATTCGTCCGAGTATGGTTAAAGTAGCTGAGTAATCAGCAAGTAGGCACTTGAATATTCTAATCATTGAAAGCGAGGAAATAGATCATGGCAAAAATCATCGGTATTGACTTAGGTACAACGAACTCATGTGTTGCAGTAATGGAAGGTGGCGAACCTGTCGTCATCGCTAACGCAGAAGGAAACCGTACGACACCATCTGTCGTCGCATTCAAAAACGGCGAGCGTCAAGTAGGGGAAGTCGCAAAACGTCAAGCGATCACGAACCCGAACACGATCATGTCGATCAAGCGTCATATGGGTACGGACTATAAAGTAGAAGTCGAAGGCAAAGACTACACACCACAAGAAGTCTCTGCGATCATCCTTCAAAAACTAAAAGCGCAAGCAGAAGACTACCTCGGTGAAAAAGTCACAGAAGCTGTCATCACAGTACCTGCTTACTTCAACGATGCAGAACGCCAAGCGACAAAAGACGCTGGTACGATTGCTGGTCTTGATGTAAAACGGATCATCAACGAGCCTACAGCGGCAGCACTCGCATACGGTCTCGAAAAAGGCGAAGATCACACGATCCTCATCTATGACCTTGGTGGCGGTACGTTCGACGTGTCGATCCTTGAACTTGGTGATGGCGTCTTTGAAGTTGTTTCAACTGCTGGTGACAGCCGTCTTGGTGGAGATGATTTCGACCAAAAAATCATCGACCATCTCGTAGCAGAATTCAAAAAAGAAAACGGCATCGATCTTGCTCAAGATAAGATGGCGCTTCAACGTTTGAAAGATGCAGCTGAAAAAGCGAAAAAAGACCTTTCAGGTGTTTCTTCAACACAAATCAGCCTTCCGTTCATCACAGCTGGCGCATCAGGTCCACTTCACTTGGAAATGACGCTCTCACGCGCGAAATTCGACGATCTCACAGCAGATCTCGTTGAACGTACGATGGAACCAACACGCCGTGCTATGAACGATGCAGGTCTGACACCAGACAAAATCGACAAAATCATCCTCGTTGGTGGTTCGACTCGTATTCCTGCAGTTCAAAAAGCAATCCAAGACTTCACTGGTAAAGAGTCGTTCAAAGGGGTTAACCCGGATGAAGTCGTTGCCCTCGGTGCAGCGGTTCAAGGTGGCGTATTGACAGGAGACGTCAAAGACGTCGTTCTTCTCGACGTAACTCCACTCTCACTCGGTATCGAGACAATGGGTGGCGTGATGACAAAATTGATCGATCGTAACACAACGATCCCAACTTCGAAGTCACAAGTCTTCTCGACTGCAGCAGACAGCCAACCAGCTGTTGACATCCACGTCCTCCAAGGGGAACGTCCAATGGCAGCAGATAACAAAACACTTGGTCGCTTCCAATTGACGGACATTCCGCCAGCACCACGTGGTGTGCCACAAATCGAAGTTAAATTCGACATCGACGCGAACGGTATCGTTAACGTTTCTGCGAAAGATCTCGGAACGAACAAAGAACAGTCGATCACGATTCAATCATCAAGCGGTTTGACTGAAGCGGACATCGAGCAAATGGTCAAAGATGCAGAAGCAAACGCGGACGCAGACAACAAGCGTAAAGAAGAAGTCGAATTACGCAACGAAGCAGACCAACTCGTCTTCGCAACAGATAAAGCAATCAAAGACCTCGGTGAGCAAGTCGCTGACGCTGATAAAGAAAAAGCAGAAGCTGCAAAAGAAAAAGTAACAAAAGCTCTCGAAGGAACAGACATCGAAGCAATCCGTTCTGCAAAAGACGAATTGTCGACAGTCGTTCAAGAGTTGACACAAAAAGTCTACGAGAACATGGCACAGCAACAAGCTGGCGCTGAAGGCGCACAAGCTGGTGGTCAAGACGACAACGTCATGGACGCTGAGTTCGAAGAAGTCGACGAGAAAGACAACAAGTAATTCATCCGACCGATTTTTCGGGCGCTAGAGAGAGCCAAAGCGTATCCGCGCTTTGGCTCTTTCCATGTCGCACGAAGTTCGGTAAAATCAAACAGTATGAAATGAATCGGAATAGAGAGAGGAAGACTGCACGTGGAAAAACGCGATTATTATGAAGTACTAGGCGTCGCGCGCGATGCCTCATCAGCGGAAATCAAACGCGCGTACCGTAAGCTTGCCCGGACGTACCACCCGGACGTCAACAAGGAAGCGGATGCGGATGCGAAATTCAAGGAATTATCGGAAGCGTATGAAGTGTTATCCGATGACAATAAACGAGCACGTTACGATCAATTCGGTCACCAAGATCCATCGCAAGGTGGCGGTGGATTCAGTGGAGCTGAAGGATTCGGAGACATCTTCGACATGTTCTTCGGTGGCGGACGTCGTCAAGATCCAAATGCACCACGTAAAGGACAGGATTTACAATACGTCGAGGAAATCGACTTCATGGAATCGGTCACAGGCGTCGAGAAGACGATCACGATTCCAGTCGAAGAAGATTGCGGGACATGTCACGGTTCGGGTGCTAAACCAGGAACACATCCGGAAACATGTAAACGATGTGGTGGTTCGGGTCACATCAACGTCGAACAAAACACGATGTTCGGTCGTGTCGTCAACCAAACGACATGTTCGACATGTCATGGCCGTGGACAAATCGTCAAGGAGCCATGTGAAACATGTCGTGGAGCCGGTCGCGTCCGTAAAAACAAAGATGTCCGTGTCAAAATTCCAGCAGGGATCGACAATGGGCAACAAATTCGTTTAGCAGGTAAAGGGGAAGCCGGTGTCAACGGTGGACCAGCGGGTGACTTGTATGTCGTCGTTCGTGTTGCAGCACACGAACTATTCGAACGTGTCGATGATCATATCGTCATGGATATGCCACTGACATTCGCACAAGCAACACTCGGTGATGAGATTGAAGTACCAACCGTTCACGGTAAGGTCAGTCTGAAGATTCCAGCCGGCACACAGACAGGATCGCGATTCCGTCTCCGCGGAAAAGGGATGCCGAACGTTCGGTCCGGTCACCATGGCGACCAGTACGTCAATGTCGTCGTCATTACACCGAAGAATCTGACGGAACGTCAAAAAGAACTCTTACGGGAATTCAATGAAATCAGCGATGAAAAAGGTGTCGAAGAGCAACACGAAGGTGTCTTCAGCCGGATCAAGACATTCTTTACAGGGTGATCACTACAGAGGAGCGTGACAAGAAATGAAATGGTCAGAGATCTGTGTCCATACGACACAAGAAGCCATCGAAGCAGTTTCAAACATCTTACATGAAGCGGGAGCAAGCGGAGTCGTCATCGAGGATGTCGAAGATTTCGAGATGATGTCCCACCGCGAAGATAACTTCGGTGAAATTTGGGATGAGACGAAACGAGACGAGTATCCGACACAAGGTGTACTCGTGAAGGCGTATCTTGCAGAAAGCAGCGATTTGACGGACACGATCAAAGGCATCGAACATGACATCCAACAGTTGACGAACTTCGGTCTGTCGATTGGCACGGGTGCTGTCACGCTGACTCAAGTAGATGAAGAAGATTGGGCTCATTCATGGAAACAATTCTATAAGCCAGTCAAAATCAGCCGCCATCTGACGGTCGTCCCAATGTGGGAAGACTACACGCCACAACCGGATGAAAAAATCATCGAGCTCGATCCAGGTATGGCATTCGGAACGGGAACACACCCGACGACGGTCCTCTGTATTCAAGCGATTGAGAATTACTTGCAAGAGCAAGACCGTGTCGTCGATGTCGGAACGGGATCCGGTGTCCTCGCGATCGCAGCTGCGAAGCTTGGGGCAAAGGATGTCTTTGCACTCGATTTAGACGAAGTCGCTGTCAAATCAGCGACGGAAAACGTCGCTTTGAACGAAGTCAGTGAGCAGATCACAGTCCGCCAAGGCGACTTGATGAAGGAATTGAGTGAGCCGGTCGAGTTGATCGTCGCGAACATCTTAGCGGAAGTCATCCTCCTCTTCGTCAAGGATGCCTATACGTTGACGTTACCAGGCGGTCATTTCATCGCTTCCGGTATCATTAGTCAGAAGAAGGATATGGTCGTCCAAGCGATGCAAGAAGCAGGATTTACGATCGTCGAGACAACGAAGCTTGAGGACTGGGTCGCGATCATCGCGAAACGGGAGGCGTAAACATATGCAACGGTATTTCGTCGAGCCCTCGATGCGTCAGGGAGAGGTGTTTCATCTCTCGAAAGACGACGCACACCATATGAAAAACGTCATGCGGATGGAAGTCGGCGGAGAGATTCTCGTACTCGACGGGACAGGTCTTTACCGGTGCCGTCTGGAAGCACTCGATAAACAAGCGGCTTCTGCCCGGATCGAAGAGACGCTACCGATCGAGACGGAATTACCGATTCGTGTGACGATCGCCCATGGATTGCCAAAAGGCGATAAGATCGAACTCGTTGCCCAAAAAGCAACGGAACTCGGGATCCATCATCTACGAATTTTCGAAGCCGATCGTTCCGTCTCGAAATGGGATCAGAAGAAGGTTCCGAAAAAGATTGAGCGACTCGAAAAAATCGTCAAGGAAGCAGCCGAACAATCGTACCGTGCCCACTTGCCGACAGTCGACTTCGTGGCGTATGATGAAGTCTTACAGGATGCATCGAACTATACGGCTTGTCTGGTTGCCTATGAAGAATCAGCAAAACAAGGGGAGGCCTCCGTCCTCGCTACGACGCTTGCTGGATTGCAAGAAGGTGATTCCCTTCTTGTCGTCATCGGACCTGAAGGTGGGTTCGCTGAAGCAGAAATCGCACGTTTGACGGATGCCGGTTTTAAAAAAGCCGCTCTAGGGCGTCGCATCTTACGGACGGAAACGGCACCATTTTATGTCCTTTCCGCCGTCTCGTATCATTTTGAATTGAAAGGGTGAACGAAATGGCAACTGTTGCCTTTCAAACGCTTGGCTGTAAAGTCAACCATTACGAAACAGAAGCTGTCTGGCAACTGTTCAAGGACGCTGGCTACGCACGCGTTGATTTTGCGGATCATGCGGACGTGTATGTCGTCAATACATGTACGGTCACGAATACCGGAGATAAGAAAAGTCGCCAAGTCATCCGACGGGCGATTCGCCAAAATCCGGATAGTGTCATCTGCGTAACGGGTTGTTATGCTCAAACGTCTCCTGCTGAGATCATGGCGATTCCTGGCGTCGATGTCGTCGTCGGAACACAAGATCGGCATAAAATGATTGGATACATCGAACAATTCCGTGAAGAACGCATGCCAATCAATGCGGTCGGAAACATCATGAAAGCAAAAGTCTATGAAGAACTGGATGTACCGGCCTTTACGGACCGGACACGGGCTTCGCTGAAAATTCAAGAAGGTTGTAACAACTTCTGTACGTTCTGTATCATCCCATGGGCGCGTGGTCTCATGCGGTCTCGTCAACCGGAAGATGTCTTGAAGCAAGCACAACAGCTCGTTGATGCGGGTTACAAAGAAATCGTCTTGACGGGAATCCATACAGGTGGATACGGAGAAGACTTGAAAGACTACAACTTAGCAAAATTACTTAAAGCACTCGAATCCGTCAATGGACTTGAACGCTTGCGCATTTCGTCGATTGAAGCGAGTCAAATCACGGACGAGGTACTTGATGTCCTGAAGGATTCGCCGATCGTCGTTCGTCACTTGCACGTTCCGATCCAGTCTGCATCCGATACGGTCCTTCGCCGAATGCGCCGCAAGTATACGATGGCGGAATTCGGAGAACGAATCACACGTCTGAAGGAAGTCCTGCCTGACTGTGCAATCACGTCGGATGTCATCGTTGGTTTCCCAGGTGAGACGGAAGAAGAGTTCATGGAAACGTTCAACTTCATCAATGATCATAAGTTCAGTGAATTGCATGTTTTCCCGTACTCGAAACGGACGGGAACACCAGCTGCGATGATGGACGATCAAGTCGAGGAATCAATCAAAGAAGAACGCGTCGCGCGCTTGATCGCCTTATCAG
>NZ_WBYY01000187.1:0-6068 GCF_048985645.1 Exiguobacterium sp. A1_3_1
TGTTACTCCTACCCTCGCTCGGTGGGACGTATCAGGACTGGGCGGACATTCTGACGAAACTGACACCGGACTACCGCGTCGTCAGCTTTCATCCACACGAATGGTCGGACGATTACATCGACGGGACGACCGGCATTTTACGGCAAATCAATCAGTTTCTTAACGCGACGAATATTGCGACTCCGGTTACACTCGTCGGCCATTCCTACGGTGGTCTTGTCGCGCAAGCTTTTGCTCTACATCATCCAGAACGTGTCGCCGGTCTCGTTCTCGTGGATGCGACGTCCGTTGATTTAGCAGAACTCGATCAGCTGGATACACCGATGCTCGAACGAGAAGGGGATGACGCCGTCTGGATCGATCGGTTCGAAGAACTATCAAAAGCAACTGATTTACGTGACCGTATCCCGGACGGGGATGACCGCACGGATTGGAACCCGGCGTATTACCGGTCGATGAATGCGATCATCTCGCAGTGGAAAGCTGATGCAAAAGATCTTCAACCACGCATGCGCGATCTCGGTGTTCCGTTGACCGTTCTTGGACGGGACAAAGCGCAGTCGATCGAAACGATGAGCGCTGCTGGTTTTCCAAAAGACGAACTGGAGCGGATGGAAGAGAAATGGCAGGAATTGATTCAGCGACAGGCGAATCTATCCTATCAGGCGAACGTGACGTTCGTTCCGGGAACATCGCACCTGATGCATCGCGATCGTCCGGACGTCATTGCAAACGCGATATTGACACTACATCAATTTAAGGAGTTTACCGTATGACACGTATGTATGTACTGCATGGTTTAATGGGAACGGCAGCAACACACTTTGCACCACAGCTATCCGCTTTAGCGGATGATTTTACGTTCATTCCGATTGATCTGCCTGGTCACGGAATGACGACGGAACCGGCAACGGAAGATTACTTATCACAAGCAACACGTGCCATCCGCGAACGGATGGCACAGGAAGGTCCAGGATGGATTCTCGGGTTGTCGCTTGGCGCAACGCTTGCGATGCAACTGGCACTCGACCCACCGGACGAACTCGAAGGGGTATGTATCACGGGTTTTTCACCATTCATTCCTAAAGCGATGGAGCCGCTGATGCGCAAGCAACGAGAGTTCTTCCTCGACCTCGAACAACAAGCACCGGAAATTGCCGACCAGTTCGAACAGTTGCATGGTCCTGCCTGGAAAACGACGGCGCGGGCAGTCCTTGATTTGATGACATTCCGTTTCCCGGCACTGACGGAAACGATGCTGCGGTCGATCAACTTACCGGTCGTCATCCTAAACGGAACGAATGAAACATACGAAGTCGACGCAACCGCGTTCGTTGCGGAACATGTGCCAAACGTCATCGTTTTACCAGTCGAGGGAGCCGGGCATACGGCGAATCTCGATCAACCGGAACGCTTCAACGCCTTATTGCTTCAAGCGCATCAATCCATGCTGACGACTTAAGCGATCATTCATCTTTTCTTGATACATCTGCTCATCTGCCTCATGCAGGACGTCGTCGACACGGCGTCCTGTTGTCGTATGAACGGCGCCGATTGCGAGTCCGATTTCGTGTGTCGCGAACGTCGAGCGAACGTGTTCGACGAATCCCTCGAACAGCTCAATCGACGGACTCTCGTCGATCAAGACGAATTCATCACCACCGATCCGGTAGCCATGGTCTGTCAAGCGGCGGATGCAAAGTCCTGTTTGTTCAAGCAAGGCATCACCGACCGCGTGACCGAACCGGTCGTTGAGCTCTTTTAGTTCATTCAAGTCAAGCAGAATCACCCCATACGCCGTCTTCTCTTGATCGAGTGTGTGGACAGCCTCGTTGAAGGCATGGCGATTCCCTAGACCAGTCAAGGCATCGATCCGGTATTGATCGAGCAATGCCTGTTGTGATTTCAACTGTTCGTCAATGTTACGGATCACCCCTTGGATGGCAACGATCTGCCCATTTTCGCAAATGGGTGTCGCATATTCTTCGAACCAGACGTACGTTCCGTCATTCGTCCGCCAGCGTTGCCGAAACGGCTGATCGTAGTCACAGTCGCCCGAAATCTTCGACATCAAGACTTCGATGTCTTCCGGATGAATCCGCGCGAAACACTCGTCCGGATCCATGTAGCTGGCTGCTGCCACGCCTTTCCCCATATGGTCATCGAGGGAAGGACTGATATAACGAAACCGATATTCCGGCTGCACTTCGAACACGTAGAAGATATCTTTACACAATGCGATTGTATCCGGCTGTTGCTGGCGGAATAACCGGAAACTGATCAACATGAGAAGACCACCTACAATCAATCCCAATACAAATATGACGTCCACCTCCTCTATTCATCGACCATCATATCATAATTGGGTTTTATTACCTATAATTTACAAAAAACACTCTACTTCAATCGTAGAGTGTTTTTGGATTAATCAAGCTCAATGCAGACACGAAATCCTCGGCTCGCATAATAGGAATCCGCTCCGTTGTGATAGATGAACGTCGTCTCATAACGACGATCTCCGAACAAAGCGCCACCTTTTTGACGGATCATGTCTGGTGTCGCAAGCCAACTGGAGGTTTTTTCGTCAAACGAAAACTGCGTCTGTAGTTCTTGATACTGTTCTGGTGTTAAGAGGTGCACCTCTAGCATCTCAATCATCGACTCGACACTTGCTGCGGGCGCATTTTTCTTGCGACCAAGTCGAGCAGATTCATCAAAACAGACACTTCGACGACCAGCTGGACTCTCTTTGGCAGTGTCGACGATGACGAGTCGTCCAGCAAGGGTTACGACATTCGGCTCGCCGCCTGTTTGTTCCATCCAAGCGAGGGCTGTTCGTTTGGATGACGTCAGGCGAGACTCGACCTCGTCATACGAAAGACCATCGTGGTAATTAGTAGTAGATTCAAAGCGATCACGAAATGTCCTGAGTTGTTCCTCCATCAGTAAAACCTCACTTTCCTAGTTCCTTTTTTCCATTATTCAATGAATCCGCTTCCAGTGCAATCGTTTAGTGACTGAATAAGTCAATCTGAAGACAATTGACAAATGAAATCGGACTGCCTACACTAATTGTACATATCCGGTTTCTGTTGCGATCGCGCGTACAGGAACGACATTCAGGAGAGGAGCCCAACCGTATGCGCTGGATCAGTTATGCGGCTGTTGTGACGATTCTTTCGTTCTTAGCGTTCACAGCATATTCGTTCTTGACGACGATCGACTTTGAGATCGTCTATCAGTTCGGAACGTTTGCGATGACGTTATCCTATTTTATCTTTGGTTTACCAATGTTGTGGATCGTCCGCCATTATCCATTGACCCTTCGTTTACTCATCTACGTGACGACGAGTAGTGTCGTCCTGTTTCTTTTCATTGGTTTGTATGAAGCGTGGCATGATGCATCGCTGTCTCCGCTACCACCAACCGGAAGCATGATTCAGTTCACGGCTCTTGCCTGTCTATTATTCGTTTTACCGTATGAGATCGTCTATCGTAAAAATTTTGTTTCCATTCAACCACGTATTTCTTGACAGTATTCTTGTTCCTCAAGAATGCTGTTTTTTATTTCCTTTCATTTAGAAGGAATTCCCAATAAATTCTTGAATAATACGTTATCACGAATTTTGGAGGGCTTACATATGGAAGGAACATTTCAATGCAAACAGATGGGAAAATCATTTTCGGGAGACGGTGTCGAGACACGTGCGTTACAAGACATCGAAGTGACGCTTGAAGCTGGTGACTTCATCTCAATCATCGGTCCATCAGGTTCTGGAAAGTCGACGTTACTCAGTCTAATCGGAACGCTCGATCGTCCGACGAGCGGGGAGTTGCATTACGACGAAAAACCAATCAATAAATTAAACAGCAAAGAGCTATCCGACTTCCGGTTCGAAAACATCGGCTTCATCTTCCAGCAGTTTCATTTGATTCCGACGCTGACAGCGCTTGAGAATGTCATGGCGCCTTTGTTCGGTCGAAAAGTACCATACGATAAAAAAGAACGCGCCGAGCAGTTACTTGCACAAGTCGGTCTTGCTGATAAAGCAGGCAGTTTGCCGTCGCAACTTTCCGGTGGACAACAACAACGGGTCGCCGTTGCCCGAGCACTCGTCCATGAACCGAAATGGTTGCTTGCCGACGAGCCGACAGGGAACCTCGATACGGATACAGGAGAAATCATCTTCAATCTCTTACGGTCACTAAACGAAGAAAAAGGCTGCGGCGTCCTGTTCGTCACCCACGATCCGGCACTTGCCGAACGGGCGAACCGAACGATCGAGATGCGAGATGGCGTCATCATCGAAGATCGTCTCGTCCGTGTCTGAGCCTCGTTTTTGAACTCCGTTCCTCCACCCTTTACACTGAAAGGGTAGAGGAGGAATGCGTGATGCGACTAGGAATACTGGATCAAGTGCCGTTACATGAGGGCGATACGGTCGAAGCGACGATGGAAGCGACGGAACGACTCGTCTTAGAAGCCGAGCGACTCGGTTATGAACGGTACTGGTTCGCCGAACATCATAATACGAACGGTTTGCTCAGTGCGGCACCGGAGTTGTTCATCGCCCGAATGGGTGCGAAGACGTCAAAAATCAAGCTTGGTTCAGGTGGAGTGTTGTTGCCGCAGTATCATCCACTGAAAGTCGCCGAGAGCTTTGCGACGCTCGATGCGTTTTATCCGGGACGGATCGAACTCGGAATCGGTAATTCTCCGGGCGGGAGCGAACGGACACGACTTGCGTTGACGGATGGAGAGAAAAATCGGGCAGCTGAGTTTAGTCGACTCGTCAATGAAACGGCGGGATTCTTGACAGACAGTCTATCGAATCGACACCCATACCGGATCGTCAAGACGACACCGCGTGACCGTCAACCGTCACCGATTTCGATCTTGGGTCTGTCGCCACGTAGCGCGCGGATTGCAGCCGAACAAGACCGTGGTCTCGTGTTTGGTCACTTCATCAATCCGGATCGTTGGGAAGAGACGCTCTCGACATATCGCGAGGCAGGTGGGAAGAACGTCATCGTCTGTATTTTCGTCATCTGTGCTCCGACACAAGAAGAAGCAGAACGTCTCGCTCGAACACAGGATGCCTGGATTCAAGGCGTCCGACTCGGGAATTCGATTGTTCCGTCGTTTACGACGACAGAAGCAAAGGTCTGGAATGACGTGCAAGCGGAGCGGATTCGTAAAGATCGCCGGCGAGCGATTGTTGGAACACCGGATGACGTTGTGCGAGAACTTGAGGCGTTAGCAACCCGTTATCAAACGGATCAATTTTTACTGATCAACAATGCCTTTGATCAAGAGAAACGATTGCAGTCGTACCAGCTCATCGCGGAACGACTACTCTAAACAGAACAGGACCCCTCGTTAGCTGTTTGGCTAATGAGGGGTCCTGTCTACAAATCTACAAATCTACAAATCTACAAATAATTAACGTTGAGCCGTTGGACGAATCAAGATCTCGTTGATCGCGACATCCTCTGGTTCGTTAACGGCATAGGCGATGGCACGTGCAATCGCGCTCGCATCGATCGCTTTCAAGTCACCAATCCCTTGTTTGATCTCTTCATCCGAAATATGGTCCTTCAGTTCTGTATCGACCGCTCCCGGTGAGATGATCGTTGCACGGATGTGATTGTCGACCGATTCTTCCTTACGAAGACCTTCCGTGATGGCGCGAACGGCGAATTTCGTACCACTATAGACGGCGCTTGACGGCATGACTTCGTGACCTGCGACGGACGAGATGTTGATGACGTGCCCGCTTTTTTGTTCGCGCATGTACGGGAGGACGGCTCCGATTCCGTGGAGAACACCTTTAATGTTGACGTCGACCATCGTGTTCCATTCATCCTGTTGATTTTTATGGAGGTGTGATAGTGGCATCAATCCCGCGTTATTGACGATGACATCAACTGAGCCGAACTTGTCTTTCGCAAGATTAGCGAGTGCGTCGACTTGTTCGCGATCAGTCACGTCCGTCACTTGATAGACGGCTTGACCACCTTCTGCTTCAACCGCTTTGACGAGTTCTTGCAAACGATCTTCCCGGCGT
>NZ_WBYY01000188.1:0-6042 GCF_048985645.1 Exiguobacterium sp. A1_3_1
TTTCAAGCAAAAAATAATGAAAAAAATTTTTTTCTCGATTTTTTGATCATTTTCTACACTCGATGTTCGTCAAACCTGCTTGGAATTGTGACCAATTCATGAACCCAAGTCGTATTTCATGAATTGCTCTCAAACATTTCAACAGTTTTAAACAGCTCATTTTCTAATGGCGATCTTACTCACTTTGAAATCCGAACAAAAAAGAAACAGCAGGTGAGACCCACTATTTCTTCTAAAATTATTTTTTTGTGACTCGGAGTTGCTTCGTCGTCTTCCCGTACTTATTTTGTGAAGTGACAGTGATGACCGTTCCCGCTTTTTGTTTTTGGACTTTCCAATCGAAATGTCCTTTTGCGTCTGTTTTTTTTGTGTATGTCTTTTTTCCAAGCTTCAGAGTAACAGTGGCACCTTTTTCAGTCGTTCCACTGACATGCGTCGATTTAACATTCATCGCTTTTAAACTGACGCTCGGTAACAGATGACTCGATTTGACTTGGAATTGATAACGTCCTGTATAGTAGTCCGCATCATTGATCTGTAGATAATACGTTCCTTTTGGAAATGACCATGTATTCAAGTAGCGTCCCGGTGTCTTAGATTTACCTGATAGCCACTCACTGTCGATCGTCTTCCCTTGCTGATCAATCCAATTGATTCTCATGGAAGTCAGATACGAGGATAACTCGAGTGTAATTTGACTCTTTTTGGGGACGATGATTTTATAGAAGTCATTCTGATCCGACCAATGTAGGAAACCGGTCATTCTCTTATAAAACGAAATCGCTTCAGCTTCGACGACACCATCGTTCGGTTCGTGCTCTGTATTATTCGCAGCCTTAAAAGAAGCTTGAATGTCATAGATACCTGTATAGTTACTACTATAGGAACGATCCATATAGAGATAGTAAGTACCAGCAGCTAAATCGAATGAGTTCACCCATCTGCCCGGCGTCTTTTCTGAACTACTTACAACTTCCCTATCTATTTCTACTCCATCTTGATTCTTTAGCGAAATAATTGACTGTTGATTGATATAGGTTGCGATATCAAATGTAACCGTACCGTCCTTTAGAACTTTGATGCTATAGACATCACGATCGTCTTGTTCGGAAAGCAACCCACGTACTTTTTGATTGAACGGTAAAACTTGAGCCTCGCTCGTTCCATTATTCGGCTCAATATCTTGGCCTGCCGCCTTCTTAAATGTCGTTTCTACCTTATAATCGCTTGGCATACTACTATCATTCTCTACGATAAAACGATAGGTGCCTGCCTCTAAATAGTAGTAATCGTATTCTCTTGCAGGTGTCTTTCCATCACTATCTAACGAATGATTCATGATCGTCTCATTGTATTCATCGATTAACTTAAAATCAGCATCTGGTCCAAATGAAGTAAAATCGAACGTTAATTTTCCAGCGTCCTCTAAAGTCACACTATATTCGTTCGTTCCATTCCCTGCTACTATCCCTTTCAATGCACCATTCAACTGTAACATTTCTTCTGCAGATACCAATGTACTTGACGGTCCGCAACCAAAGAGTACCGTACTCGCTAACAACATGGTCGCTGTCCACTTCCACACATTTTTCATGATTTCATTCCTCTCTTGTAAAGATTTCGACTTTAAGTATAACGAACACTTTAATTCAAACACCTTCAAATCACCTAAATAATGGTAACGTGTTTTTGATTTTCTGTTTAATTCAAAAAAAAGAAAGCCACGCGGGCTTTCTTTTTAAAGTCGACTTACTAGTGTTCGCCCGAGTACAGCGTTCTGCTCCGACGCGTTGACTACTTTCCACTAGCTTCTTTCTTATAAAGCTCACGGCAAAACATACATCGACTTTTCTAGTGCTTCAAGAAACGGACGCTCGGCAAAGGCATGGCTTCGTTCTGCTGTGACGACGATCGTCTCCTTGTCGCGCTTAAAACGGACCGGTAGTCCTTCCGCGATCCAGTCGAGCTGGGCTTGCATCTTTTGGCGGATGCTGCCACCCTTGCGTTCTGCTTCCAGGAACTGACGTATGTACTGCAAGACATAGCCGAATCCGAACTCGATCGGAATCCGGAGTTCCGTTCCCCGTTGACGAATCCGGATCAGTCCCGCCCCGTAATGGACGGCCCGTTCCCACTCTTCGTTCTGTCGTTGATTCCATCCGGGATATAAGACGTGTGCCTCAAGCGCTCCTTTGGGACCGCTCGGTTGAACTGCGAAATAATCGATTTGCATGTCGCCTCGTCCTTTCGTCTAGCAAAATAGGGATGACACCATGACTGGTCTCATCCCTATTGACAGGTCGCACTTAGCGTTTGTTCGAAAATTCTTTTCCCGGGCGTCCAATTGCTTCATAGGAGACGCCTGCTGGGGCATCGACATACTGCCAACAGTTCCGTCCGTCAATCAAGCGTGGCGTCTGCATGACGCGGGTCAACAGTTCCGGTGCCATCGTCTTCATCTCCGGCCACTCCGTCATGATGACGGCGACGTCCGCTCCGCGTAACGCTTCTTCAAGCGTCGGTTTCTGGTCAAGCAACGTCCGCGCCGCCGGATCATAGCCGACGACGATGACACCAAGTTGCTCGAGCCGTTCCGCGAGGCGTAAGGCCGGTGCGTCCCGTAAGTCGTCCGTGCCCGGCTTAAAGGCAAGACCGAGTAGCGCGACACGCATTCCCCGCTCCGGTCGGATCTTCGCGAGGACGTAATCGAGCTGGGCTTCGTTCGTCCGGTCAGCTGCTTCGATGACGTGCAGCGTCGTCTCGTGCGTTCGCGCAAGCGTCGTCAATGCGGCGATGTCTTTCGGGAAACAAGATCCGCCGTAGCCGGCACCCGCTCGCAAGAAGGCAGAACCGATCCGAGGATCAAGTCCGATCCCGTGGGCGACTTCCGTCACGTCGGCACCGACTGCGTCCGCAAGGCGAGCAATCTCGTTAATGAAACTGATTTTGACGGCGAGGAAACTGTTCGCCGCATACTTCGTCAACTCCGCTGTCGTCGGATCAACGACGACGACCGGGGCTGTCGTTTGAAATAACTGTTCGACCGTTTTTGCAAAGGCGGCATCCGTCGTTCCAATGATCAGACGGCTCGGCTGACGGTTGTCTGCGAGTGCCGTTCCTTCACGCAGGAACTCCGGCACCATCGCAAAGCGTAACGTCGGGTGCTCGTCTTGCAGGCGTGCTGTCGTTCCCGGCGGCACCGTCGACTTGACGATGACACTGGCTCCCGGGCGTGTTTCTTCGATTAAGCGCGCGACGGCTTCGACAGCCGATAAATCACAGCTACCGTCTGCCCGTTCCGGAGTCCCGACGGCGATCAAGTACAAGTCGGACGCCGGATAGTCCGTCGTGAACGTCAAGCGTTCGCGATTGAGGCGGAGCGCGTCTTCGATTCCTTCTTCGGTGATCGGTGCGATCCCTTGCGCTAACCGTTCCATCCGTTCTGCATTCAAGTCGACACACGTCACCTCATGTCCGTTTTCTGCGAGTCCGATCGCGGTGACGAGTCCGACATATCCTGTCCCAATCACTGTTGCTTGCATCTCCATCACGTCCTTGTCCATTTTTCTCTGTCTTCACTATACGGGAGGAAAGCCGATTTGTGCATCGAAAAAGCTTTCCGAATACGCTATACTGAGTACGGAATGGAGGAATGCATGTGGCGATCATCATTTTTAGCCTCATTTGTCTCTTCGCGTATCGGATCCGTAAGCTTCCAGAAGTCCTGCGGTCGATTTTACTCGTCCTTGGTTTAATCAGTGGATGGTTCGCGTTATTTGAGATCATTGGATATATCGAAGCCAATCCGTACTTGGCGGCCATCCCGATCGCACTCGGGCTCGGCTATTGGTACTGGAAACGTAAACAACGTTCCGTCAAAAAGACGCCTTCGGATCAGTGAAGGCGTCTTTTCCTCTTACATACGAAAGCGCACGCGGGAGTTGTCCCTACGTGCGCTTTGCTTTTAGGATTGTTGTTTACGCTCCATCGACGCGATCTGTTCCTCAATATCGAGTAACTTCAATTCGTGTTCGAGCTCGAGGCGACGTTTCTTCCGTTTTAAGCGGGCGAGTTCTGCTTCCATTGACGCTTTCGAGGCTTCCGGTGTTGCCGTCGTCTCACTTGATTGCATCGTCGCTTGGAGCGGATCAAAGACGTTTGACTTCGCGAACTGGGCTGCTTCCGGTCCGAACATATCTTGGATGATTGGGAGAATCTTGTTCAATGCCGTTCCCGGAATCTGTGATTTCTCATCGACTAACCGTTTCAACGCCAATTCATCGACACGATAGCCTTTGCCGTCCTGCTCCGCGTGCAATTCCCCTGTCCGAATCCAGCGCCGGACCGTCTCTTCCGATACCCGTAACAATTCACTGATCTGTTTTGTCGTCAACATCGAATCCCTCTTTCCTGTGATTTGATACTACTATTATGCGCATATGTGTGCGTGTGTGTCAATCGACACACATTGCTCCATAAAAAAGAACGCCTCCACTCAGGAGACGTTCCTTTTAAGCCTTATCGTTTTCGAACGAGCAACCATACTCCGACGACGGCACTCATGCCACCGACGATCGCGAATGGAAACGGCTTGTCTTCCCCTGCTTGCGGTAGACGTTCCGCTGTAACGCTTGGAGTCGACGTAGTGTCCGCTTTTGCTGCGACCGGTGCTGTCGATTTGACCGGACTAACGACTTTCGTCGGTGTTTCCTTGACCGGTTTCGCCGGTGGCGCCAGTTCGACGGCAACCATCGTTCCGCCACCATCGCGTGTTAGATCAAGGACGGCGTCGACCGATTGACGCTTCAAGTGTTTTAAGAGGTGTGCTTGAGCATCTTTCGCCTCACTCATGTCCTCTTCAAACGCAATGTAATCGAGGTGATGCATCGCTTTGACTGTATAACCGGCAGGCGCTTTGACTTTTAAGATGTACGTGCCGACCGGGAAGCTGTCTCCGCCCGCAAAAGCGTGATCATCTCCTTCGTCTTCAATCGTCCATGCCGTTTCACCCGTGACCGTATCCAGTAACGTGTACGTCATCGGGACGGTCTCTTCTTTTTCCTGCGGCTGTTGGTCCCCATTCGCATCGACGAAGTTTGTCAGTGTCAAGAAGTGCGACGGCTCCGTCATCTCGTCCCCTTCCGTCATACCAGCATCGATGACCCGGACGTCCCCTGCTTGGATCGTTACGTTCGTTGTTCCGAACGTGTTGACATCTGAATCCTGATGCGGCTTCGTGAACGTATACAAGCCGATGTCATAGCCATCGACCTTGACTTGATACGTCCCTGGCGTCACCTGTTCAAATATGTAGTTCCCTTGTTCCGTGATCGCCATGTCCGTGACGTCGCCACGTGGCGTGATCAAGAAGACACTGACGTCATCAAGAAGGGCTTCTGTCTCTTGGCGAATCCCGTCTTCGTTTGCGTCATACCAGACCGTTCCCGTAATTTGCCCCTTCGTCGCTTGGACGTTCGTCGCCGGAGCCGGTTTTGTTTCTATGACTGGCTTTTCCTTCGTCGGCGTCGTCGGTTTTGGTTTACTTGGTGTGACCGTTTGTGTATCCGGTTTGACGTCTGGTTTAACTTCCGATTCTGTGACCGGTTCTTCCGGTGTCGCAGGATCATCCGTTACCGGCTCCTCCGCGTCGACTTTCGGAAACTCAAGGAGGATCGATTGCTGTGTCGTTGGTTCCGTAACGACGATCCGTGGGGCCGTCTCTGCTGTGAACGTCACAGTCGGATGCGCAGCGATGTCGATGCCGCTTCCCGTCAAACCGTCTGAGAACGAGAGTGGTGTCTCACTCGTCACATCGACGCTGCCTTCTCCCGTGAAGGTCAACGTATACGGTCCTGTCCCGCTTGCTGTCACGTCCCATTTCGATTCAGCTTGGACCGGAGCGATACCCGTTCCACTCCACATCAGGAGTAACAAAAAGATGATGATTTTTTTCATGGTGTCTCATTCAGCTCCGTTTCTATAAGAAAAACATATCTAAATTTTAAACAACAACGTAAAATTAAACCAGATAATTTTGTTTGA